>JAZQHZ010000225.1:0-4455 GCA_045540855.1 Clostridia bacterium | reverse complement strand
CTTTCTTGCATAGTCGGATAACTTCTTGAACATCAGTGAAAAGAAGAGTGACGATAAAAATTCATACGCTGTATCCTGTGCTGAAATGATACAGAAATACGCACACGGTTGCTTGCCCGGCAGTTCCATATCTATATCGTGGTATTTCGTGATAGTATCAACAAGCTTGTTCTGAAACACATTCAATCTTGAGCCAAGACCAATAAAAATATTTCCCCAAAGATTACTTGCCGCCTGCTTAAATATTCCGTACGGTGCTCTTGCAGGGTGATCCAGCGGTAAGCGTTGGAATTTCATATCCAGGCTCTTTGCACCCTCGGTTGACAGCATTTTATATATCGTACCTAACGACCGCTCCTGTATAGGCAATAGTTCATTCGTTATGGGATCACGCATACTTTGTACATAAAGTATCAGTGCAAGCAACAGATTCTGTTCTGCCTTATCCCAGAAATCTGCCTTCTGCCCTTCCTCGGATGTATTTCTTATAATAACTTCAGCGACCGACTGCACCATATCGACATCACCTTCCGTTTCACCAATACAGTTCCAACCGTCTGAGTTCTCCATATCAAGCAGATTAAATGCACGTACCACGTAGCCTTGCTTCTTCAAGTATTCCGAGAACTGTTCAAAGAATTCAGCCTTTGGGTCCACTATAACCATACTCTGCCGCATTTCGGCTGTTTTTAATATAAACGGCTTTACAAAACCTCGTGACTTACCTGCACCCGATGCACCGTATATCATCATATGCCTGTTAAGTCCACAGTCGCTTCTGAGCCCTATATAATCATCATATGTACCGTTTTTTAATTTACACAATATAGGGCAAGGAAGCTTATCCGCTGTATTTTTGAGCAGCACCTTTTGTAGCTCCTTTTTATTCATCCAGCCTGATGTACCATGTGTTCCCTCGCTTGATACAAAGAAATTCCTCTCGTCCTTTGTCACCTTCACTCCCGTAATCCAATGCAGGCCTTTACCCGTTACAAGGAAATACATAATAGCCAGAAAGAAAATCACGCCAAGACTCTGCGGAGTAAATACCGCACCAATGCATTTAAATGGATTTAGTGACAGTGTTTCTTTTGCCGTCCCCTGCATAAAGTTTTGTGTTGCATTTATGATCGAGTTAATAATCATGCCGTAAAGGTACAGTGCAACAAGTGTACATACAAGGTAATATCCGAAATGCTCTTTTATTTTTGTGTATAGCTTGTTCACCTTTTCAATCTTCAAAAGCTGTGCTTTTATTTCCTTCAGCCACTTCAATGTACTCACCCTCCTTTGTCCTGTACGGTTCTCTTGCTATTTCCTTTTTCAGTTCAGGAAATATAGAGTATATACTGTTTTTATCAATTGTCACGACAACTGTTTTCTGTGCTTTATACGCCTTTAACAGCTTAAACATTGTACCCTTCTGAAACGGCAGACAACATACCTTTGGCACTATATGAGGCTTTTTAAGTTCAATCTGCTTTAAAGCACGTACAATCCGCTTTATATTAAAATCCACCGCTATTATATACGGAACACCATCTATCACACCGTCACACTCTGAAAGTTCTTCTATATCTCTTATATCACAGCCTATGGCTTGTGCTATTTTTTCTCTGTATCTGAAAATCTTTATAACACTCAACTGCATCACACCGTCACGACCGAACGGTACAAGCAAATATTCACTGCCAAGTTCCTTCAAGGCATTGTTGAAACTTTTTCGTCCGTTTCGGTGTGTAGTGCACTGATACTTCGTATTGATATGAACCCATAGTTCCTCCAAGGACTCGCCTGTGAGTATCAGCTTTATATCCTTGATATTTTTCATACTATGTATTTGCGACGAATATATCTCACGTTCATATCCCGGGATAATCCAGTCATCCGCACTTTCAATATGGTACGGAATGAAAGCTGTGTCCTTTATTTTAAGTATCCCTAAAAACCTTGTTCCTGCAAGTACCTTCATATTCCTGTCCGACCTTAACATCAGACTGCTCATATATCCTGTATCAACCTCTGCAAGCTCTTTCGCTGTTTTATAAAACACATCTATTCCTGCAAGATACATCACTACATTCCACTGTGCACTCTTAAGCTTCCTCTTATATGACGGCTTCTTTAAATCCATCCTTGCATCCTGTGGAAACTCATATCCCATCTCTGCAAGCACATCCCTGCCCCTCGTTGTAAGCTTCATACTTAACCCGTCACTCTGCATTTTTATAAGATTGTGTGAGAGCAAATTGGATATGACACGCCGTTTAAAGAGCGGCGTATCATATCTTCTCTGCAAGCCTGTCGGCATATACCTGCAAAGCCCCGTAAGCTTTAAAAGCTCGCTGTCAACCGTATCAAAAATCATCGTTCACTCCACCTTTCACACTACTGTGCAGTTGTTCCGCATTTTTGTATTTTTCCTATCCTCGAAACCTGCATATTTTCTTGTTTTTTCATATATTTTAAGGTGGAGCTTTTACTGTTTTTTGCCCGATAATTTCTGATTGCGAAAAAACATCATTTACTCCACCTTTAAAGCGTATTATTGTTAAGAAAATGCATAAATACCTCTGCCTCTTCCAGTGGCATAACATATATATCGCATCTGATATTTTCAGAGTATTTCGCAAACAGACCTATACTTAAATCGAATTGGCTGTCGTCCTCTATCACGCTGCCCTTTATCGCATTCGGTATTATTTTCCAGCTCTTGTTATCGTTATCAAGTGCGTTGTGATTCTTGCTGTCACAATACTCTACAATCGCCATAAACGCATTATCAAAATACGGCAGGTCACTTCCGTAATATTCAAGCAGCCTGCTTATTGTATCGCCTATGTAATTACTTGTCCTGTGCTTACTATTTGGTAACAACGAATTAAGCGTTATATGCAGCCATCCTTCTGTTGTCACTTCGATATTACCTGCAATTTCTGCTACTATTTCATTTGTCCTTTCACGTTCCCTTTGCCTGCCTATCGGTCTGTAATCTTCAAGTACAGTTCTTGACCTTACACACAGATTTTCAAGGTCGCAAAGATAATTGTCAATGTCCTTTCCGGTTATCCTGCTTGCCATAATCAGTCTTGATATATCCTGCATAATTCTTATGCAGTCACCCTGCAAGTCGGAAAGGATTATCTTGAATTCTTCCATACCTATCACCTTCCTTCACATACAAAAAGGTGCTTTGGCTTATACCAAAACACCTAAATTTTTTATAAATAAGCACGTATATCAGTGCCAAGCCGATCTTCTAACTTGATAAGCTTCTTTGTAATATCTTTTGAAAACTCATCTGCCGCTGCATATTTATTAAGATACTTACTCAAAGACTTAACTCCCATATCGCATCCGTCTGTCATAAGGTCTGCAATCGTCGCATCCGAATCGTTCATTTCCATTTTAAGATTTGTCTTTATCCACGACATACCCTTGGCAATAGGATTCGGCTCTTTGCCTTCGTCCTGAAATTCGTTCAGCCTTTTATGAATTTCACCCTTTAGCTTTTCGTGTTCTGCCTTGCAGTCTGATAATTTAGCCTTAAAATCCGAATTATGCACATGAGGAAGTACATCATCAATAGATGCAATTCCCATTTTTATTCCGGCATCACATTCTCTTAATAACTTTACTGTATCCTGTTCTATCACAACTTTCAACTCCTCTTTTATGATATATGCTTATTGTTTCTTATGTGACGCAAAATATTCATTTTCGTTTCCGTTTCTCCAGATCACTACGCTTAGTCGTAAGTAAATCATACATCATATGCGACGCCTTTATTTCGATACATACCTTGTTTCTGTTCGCACATAACAGTGCTTCACCTCGCTGATTGCGTATAATCTGCATTGTTTCTTCGTCGGACAGTGCCATATACTTCTGCACTGCAAATGCTTCATCCTCTTCAAGCTGTAATATGAATTTGATACGTGAATTGTTTATAACGCCCTTGCCATATTTACCGTCGTCCAGTGAAAAGAAATCACCGATGTCCTGAGTTGCCGCAAACGCTGCACCGCCATAGCCTCGTATTACCTTGAATATTTCCAGTACATAGTCAGCCGCAAGTCTGTTTGAACTTGCACCAATTAGTGTCCACAGCTCGTCTAAGAATATCACTTTTTTCTGGATTCTGCTTTCCTTTGCCTTGTCCCATACATAGTCAAGTGCCATAAACATTCCCAACGGCTTTAAATGGTCGGTCATTTCAGATATATCAAGCACTATATACTTGTTATTAAGGTCAACATTTGTCTTGCCTCCGAATGCCGACAACGAACCCACTGCAAATTTCTCAATCATTAGTGCAAGCGATTTTGTATCATCCTTTGATAACAGCTCGTCATATAAATCCTTTAATGTGGGCATTTCTTTGAAATTCCCGTCAGGATTGAACAAGGATTTGTTATTGAACGTGATACCGAATTTTCTGTATGTCCTTATAAC
>JAZQHZ010000224.1:0-7279 GCA_045540855.1 Clostridia bacterium | reverse complement strand
TTTTCTTATTTAATGAGTCTTTAAACTCATTGACAAGAACTCTGCACTGTTTATTTTTCAATGTACAAGGTAGCATCTCCGATGCTGTCTTGTACATTGAAAACGACGGGAATACGTCGCAGACGTATGGACGTCCATTTTTCAATGCTTATTCAGCACCAAATTTGCTTTTGTTTCACTGTCCTCAAATCGACAGCTTAATCATTATACTATTTTCCAACAAAAAAGTCAATACTTTTTAAAGAAAAAATTCCGACAAATAATCAGAATTTTTTCTTCGCTTTTTTATATATTGTGACGATTAGCGTCTTACAATAAAAACATACCGACTACACCGGCAATCACTGAGCCAACCATAACCACAGCTACGACTATGCTCACTATTCTCACCATTTTTTTATCCATTACTTAACCCTCCATCAGATTAATCAGTCTCTTTATTATTACAGCCGCCTGTGCTCTTGTGGCTGTATCCTTCGGGCGGAAGCTGCCCGTATCCATTCCCGTTATTACTCCGCTTATCGCCGCAAGATTTACTGCCGGGAAAGCCCAGTCACTTATTTCCGCAACGTCTGTGAATACTGTTACATCGGTTCCGTCGAGCTTTTTCATCGTACTTGGATTCAGTGTGTACTGATACAGGCTCATTGCGATATGTGCCGCCTCTTCACGTGTTATCGGAACATCGCCGTTGAAGGCTCCCGAATATTTCACACTTGATGAAATTACACTTCCTTCTTCATCACGCTCCACAGATACGTTTGCCCTGTAACCCGCAACCATAGCCTCAGGAACAAGTCCCTTATCAAGCACGCTCTGAAGATATGGTGCGTACCAATCCGAGGAATCTGCATCAAGGCATTCACCCTCGCGGTATTCCACTGTTTCAATTCCTACCGTTTCCATTACCATTTTCAGAAACTGCACCCTCGTCACACTGCCCTCGGCATCGAATATACCTTCCGCCACGCCGTTTACAATGCCACGCTCGGCGAGGGTGTTTATGTCATTCTCTGCCCAGTGACCGCTTATGTCGGTAAAGCCCGCCGCAAATGCGGAGCTTGTCAGCATAAGTGCCGCCAGCAGGGTTGATATTATTTTTTTCATTATTTATACATCTCCATTCATTTTTGCTATATACGGAGCAAACGCAAACATTGCCATCATTTTATGCACCGCCGATGCCGCCTGTGCTCTTGTAAGCGTTTCTTTAGGTGCAAATGTGCCGTCACCCATACCGTTTATAATCCGATAATTATATGCCGCATCTATTGCATTTAAATACTCAGACGAAATTTCATCCACATCTGTAAAATTCATTTCCTCATCACTGGTCGTAAATGCAATTTGCTCATCTTCGTCATAGTTCTTAATCCAATATGATACAAAACCCATTGTAAGAGCTGCCATTTCCTCTCGGGTTATTGGCTTGTTTCCGTCAAATCGAGGAACATATATCCTTCCTCTGTCATATACATCTGTATCAAATTCATAATTTATTCTATAAGAATAAATCTCTGTTGTAACAGCCTCTTTATCCTCAGTTGCTTCTGCAAGCACCTTTGTCACAAGCTCTTTCTTTGTATCAGGTCCGAGCATTGCTTCAGGAATAAGCCCCTTATCAAGTGCACTCTGTACAATATAGCAGAACCAGTCATCATTTGTTACATCAAGATATTCACCTTCACGGTATGCGTGTCCGACAATTCCGCATGCTTTCATAAGCATCTGCAAATACTCCGCACGAGTTACTTCTTTATCCGGCATAAAATTACTGCCGTCAACACCGTTTACTACTCCCTCATTCCTTAAAACCGTTACAGCCGACTCTGCCCAATGGTTCTCCATATCATCAAACGCAATAAGCGTACCCTTTACATACGGTTTCAGTTCCGGCATTGCTTCTGCTGCCATATACGAAATAGCAGCTGCAAAAAATTTAGCTCCGCTTTCTTTTAAATGAGTAGTATCATTTGTTCCTGTTGGATATGCCTTACTTTCAAGAGGTTCACACACGAAAAACATTCCAAGAATATTTTCTTTTTTATTATTATACTCTTTTATAAGTTCATTCCAGCTGTCCGTCACCTCTTTATTCACATCCAACAGCACCGCACCGGTTTCCTCGGCAACCTCACGTGTGGGAACGGCATAATCCTGACGTGATTCCATAAAGCGGTTGTTCTCCTCATCCCACCATGCCGCAGGCGTAGCTGTCAGAAGCACCGGAATACCGCCACGCTTCTCAATCTCGCCGATGTACTTCGTCTTTAACATTTCCTTATAGTCCGGCACGCTGATATATCGCTCCGGCTTATTCACAGCACCGTCATTGATTCCGAACTGAATAAACACGTAATCGCCCGGATACATTTCAGTCAGAATATCATCTAAACGTCCGTCATTATCAAAACGTTTGAGGCTTCTGCCGCCCATTGAACGGTTTTCAATCACTACGTCATCAGTGAAATATTCACCGAACACCTGTCCCCAGCCCGTCTGCGGATATACCTTAGCGTGGTCATAGGTCTGTGCCGTTGAATCGCCTGCTATATATATGTAGGGTTTTTCTCTTTTTTCGCTACGCTTTGGCAGCTGTACAATCTCGATTTCCGTAACATTCGGGCTTGTACCGATTACCTGCACCTCGATTTTGCCGTCCTTCGGCACTACCGGCTGCTCATTCTCCTGAACTGCACCCGCCTCAAGCGTATACGCACGCACACGCTCGCCGCCGTTTATATATATGTTGGCATTGGTTTCACTCTCGCCGCCCGTTGTAACGGTTACGGTGTAGTCACCGTCCGGCACCTCCTGCGAAAATACCACTCCATTTTCACCGTCCGCTTTAACCTCGCTCATATCAAAGGTCTGCGAATACAGCTCCTGTGCCTGTACGGGTACTATGCCCGGAAGCATCGCCAAGGTAAGTATCGCTGATATTATTTTTTTCATAGTCCCACACTCCCAATTTATTATTATTTCCTATTATATAATATTTACGTCAAAATTGCAAGAGGTGAGCAAAAATTTACATTGCTGTAATATTGAAAATAAAATTTATATTTTTTCAAAAAAACTCTTGACAAAATCGGTTTACTGTTGTAAACTAAATATGTAAGGTTACAAACGTAAACCAAAAGGAGGAATAATTATGTCTGTTAAGGTAAACATTTCAGATTCAGAATGGAAGGTAATGGAGGTTGTGTGGAAAAATCCGGGAATTGTAATCGGAAAAATCCGCACTGCACTTGAGGAAAACGACTGGAGCTATTCCACAATCAAGACGCTCGTTATCCGACTTGTGAAAAAGGAAGCATTGCGTGCCGAGGATTCAGATATGGGCAAGAGATATTATGCCGCAATAAGCGAGCAGGAGGCGAAGCGTTACGAAACGCAGAACTTTATTGAAAAGCTTTACGAGGGCTCAATCAGGCGGATGGTTTCAAATCTTGTGGAGGACAGCTCGCTTTCGCAGAAGGACGTGGACGATTTGATGAAGCTTATTGACAAGCTGGAGAACTAAGGCTATGGAGAATTTATATTTGATTTTTGAAAATCTCTATATGAAATTTTCGGCAGTACTGATTTTTGTTATGGCGATAAAGCTGATTTTTAAAAACAAGCTGAGTGCAAGGGCTCATTTTATGATATGGCTGTTGCCGCTGATTTCTTTGATATTCTGCATAGGAAATATCGAAATCCGGACCAATACAAGCATTTACACTGCACTGCCGGCTCCGGCACAGCTTAGCTTTAAGCCGATTTTATGCGGCATATGGCTTTGCGTTGCGGCAGTACTTGCAATGTGGCACATTGTGAGCTACATAATTTATATGCGAAAAATCCGCACCCTGCCCGTTACCGATACACCACAGCTTCCAAGGCTCAGAGAGCTGACGGAAATTCCCGAAAGCCGCCGCCTTACACTGCGTATCGGCACAAATGCACAGACGGTTTCGGGAACAATTATACTGCCGGAAAATTTTAGTGATGAGGAAAAATATCACATCCTGCTCCACGAGCTGTGCCATTTTGCTCATTACGATAACATAAAGCTGTGGGCGGCACTTGCGATAGTGTGCATAAACTGGTTCAATCCGATAGTGTGGGCGGCGTTCAAGCTGTTTTGCACCGATATTGAAATGCTATGTGATGAAAGGGTACTTAAAATAACGGATAAGAAACGGGAATATGCACAGGTGCTGGTAAAGTCCTCAGCGATGCGCTCCGGCTTTGTACCGGGTGCGGTGTCGGCGGCAGGCGGCAGGCGTGCGGTGTTCGCAAGGATAAAGCGGATAGTGAATTTCAGGCATATGAAGCCGGTATGGCTGATTGCGGCAGTGCTCGGCTGCGGAATCATTGCGGCAGTGTGCCTGACGGTGCCAAAAGAAAAAGAGCCAATTATAATTTACAGAGAGATTCCCACCGCCTCGCCGGAGATAATTATTGTGCAGAATCCGGAAGCAGATGAAAGAATAAGTGTTGAAGAAAACGCAATGGCACCGACAGATATTATAATAGAAGCACCGACCGCCGCACCTGCACCGCCAGCCGCATCGGGCAATGTATCCTCACGCCCGAAGCCGGTGCGTGAAAATCCGCCGGTACGACAGAGTGCAAATGAGAATATCACGTCACAGGAAAATATTGTGGTTTATGATGCACCAAGTGAAGGTACACGTGAGAGTGTATCGGGTAACGGCACAAAGGAGACCTACCGTCTTGACGACGGCACACAGGCGGTGGTGCAGTATGATGATGGCGAGGTTAAAAATCGGTATATAATTGTGGAATGATGCATTAATTCAATGCGTAATTCGTAATGCGTAATGCGTAATTAATTTAAATTATTGTTTAGCGTTCCACCAAATTTGAATGATAGGTGTAGGGGCGAACCGTGTTCGCCCGTTTACCCAATATCGGTGATTATCCCGGGCGAACACGGTTCCCCCCTACAAACGCACATAAACAATAATTTAAAATTATTTTTCATCCGAAGGATGAAAAATCACATTCAATTGTGAATTATGAATTGTGAATTGTGAATTAAATTATTGTTTTGCGGCAGAGCCGCTAAACATTAATTTAAAGGAAAGGGCTTATATATGAAAAAACAACTTTTCACCGCAATTCTTGCGGTATCAATGCTGACACCCACCGCTTATGCGGCAGATTGGGTGTATGTGTCTTCGTGGGCGTATAATGACGTGAGCAATTTCACGAACGAGGGGCTTCTTCCCGACACCTTTGCGGACGTGTCGGACTACCGTCAGCCGGCTTCGCTTGAACAGGTTTGCGAGCTGCTTGACTCGGTCGGCTCTTCCTTTGGCGAAACTCTGCATCGGGATGATTATTATGTTTTCGATTCCACCTATGCGATTGTGCATCATCTTGCCGCCTTACAGCTTGGCGAAAAGAAATATATCGAAATCCCCGAAAGCATCGACAAAAATTCCGAGGAAGCATACGATTACTTAATCGCAAACTATGCACACACCCGCTATCGCTCTGAGGACTGGTACGGTCATTATTACGTTGACCTTGACATCAACGCACCGCTTACACGTGGCGAAGCGGCACTTGTATTCAATGACTGCTACGAATGGTGGATTCCGTTCTCAAATCTCGGCGGCTATCCCGCCGGCGGCGGATACCCGATTGTTGACGGTGCACCCGATGCAGGTGCAGTTTACTGGTGCAAGCAAAACGGCGTGATGGATGCAACGTCCGATACATACGGATATATAACTATTGAGCAGGCAATCGTGGCGGCATACCGCCTTTACCTCGCCCACCCGTCCGTATCACGTCCCGACAGCAACGAGGACGGATATATACAGACCTACTCCAACGGAGTGGAGGAGCACCGCAGTGGCAACCGTTACATTTTAAAGCGAAACGGCACTGATATTGCTATGTTTGAAACGGACGTATACAAAAACATCTACTGCACCGACACCCACGACGGCAGAACGCTCGCCGCCGCAGAGCATATCTTGAAGCATACGGACATTTACGATTTGTCAACCGGTGCGGTGGTTGCTACTATTCCCTACCGTACTGATTCAATGAAGGATAATTGCATCATCACAAAGCAAGCCAACGAAAACGGTATGACCTATGGCGCGTGTGGCTTTGACGGCAACGTTTTCCTTGAGCCCTGTTACAGCCGGCTTGAGGTGGACACGCTCCACGCCGCAGGCTTTGGTGCAGTTATTGAAGAACCACGCACCGCCGAGGGCTGGCTTTACTTCATCAACGAGGACTGCCGCCTTTATAGGGTTGACACCAACGGCGAAAACGAGGTGTGTATGAGCAATATGCGAATCACTGCATTTCAGTACAAGAACGGCACGCTCTATTGCTTCACACTCAATAACGACGGGGAAAAGCTGTGGGCAATGAATGAGGACGGCTCAGGAGTGGAGCTGATTTCTGATGATATATTTTCATTTTACGGCTATGACCTTGACGAAAATATAAATACGGTTTACAAGGACTATGGCGAATGGATATATTATCTCAACCAAGATAAAAGTGAGCTTTGGAGAGTTAAGCGTGACGGAAACGGATATATCAACGAAAGGGTTGAAAGCAGTAAGGAGCTTACGGGACAGGTAAGCATTGTTTCTAATAAAATAAAATACAAGGAAGAACATTTCAGTGATGCATATTATAAAATAAAGCTCATAGACGGACGTGCACTCTACAGCTTTGAGGACTTCTATACAGAGGAGACCATTGTACCTGATTTGGGCACTGAGCCAGTTCCTATTGAACGGTATAAAAATCTGCTTATACTTCGCAAATCCGCTGAAAACGAGCTGATTATATATGATATGGATGCACGCTCAACCGTAAAAACCCTTTCGGACATAGACGGCAATATAAAGCTCCTCAGCTCCACGCTTCTGTGCGACACCCGTTTTGGAAACACTGCCCGTATAAATTTAGACACCCTCATGTACGAGGAAATTTATCCCTGCAAGGGCATCTACCGATACGGCGAGCTTGACTCAATCGTGCTTTTAGGCAACCGCAAGCCGCACAAGCTGATGAAAAACGGCTTCTACCTGCCTCTCACTTCACAAACCATTGCTGATTATGCACTGGTGATGAATTGAGAGAGGTTTACATAAAAATACGGAGGTGATATGACACTCCTTTTAATCAGGTTACATTCATAAAAAAAGGGCTATGGCAAAAGGTTTAAAAAACCGTTTTGCCATAGCCTTTTTTCGTATTGATAAATTTGGGTTTGTCGGGATGGTTGCAC
>JAZQHZ010000223.1:0-4701 GCA_045540855.1 Clostridia bacterium | reverse complement strand
TCATAATCTTACCTTTTCTCTTGATAATCTTGCACTTCTCGCAAATCGGTTTTACTGACGGACGTACTTTCATTGTAATTACCTCCTGATTCGTCTATTACTTAGAACGCCATGTGATTCTGCCTCTTGTAAGGTCATACGGGCTCATTTCGAGCTTTACCTTATCGCCCGGCAAAATTTTAATGAAGTTCATTCTCAGCTTGCCTGAAATATGTGCCAATATCTGGTGACCATTTTCAAGCTCTACTTTAAACATTGCGTTAGGTAAGGTTTCTACAACCTTGCCTTCAACTTCCATAACATCACTTTTAGCCATGTTTGCCTCCATGTATTTTCATACAATCAAGAATTAAATCCCGCTAATGCTTTTCGCACCTCGGCATTTGTGACCTCGCCTGCAGCTGCAAGCTTTTCGGCAATACCTACCGATACGGCACCGCTTGCCTGTAAGTGCTTGAGCTTTTTCTTTTTGGGCTTTTCAACCTTCCTTACATCACCGTCCGCAAGATACGCATACCCTGCCTCCGTTGCAATTACAAGAAAGTCAATTCCCATATCACGTCCCGCAATGGAACGTACCTTTGTACCCACCTTGATTTCCATACCAACACCTCTTAAAGCGTCAATATCTCACAGCCGTCACGTGTGACAAGTACTGTATTTTCATAGTGAGCCGCCAAACTTCCATCATCAGTTACTACTGTCCAGTCGTCATCAAGTACTGCTACCTTATAACTACCTTGAGTAATCATAGGCTCAATTGCAAGCGTCATTCCTGCCGCAAGCTTTACTCCCTTGCCCGCCGTACCGAAATTCGGAACGCTCGGATCCTCGTGAAGCTCCTTGCCTATTCCGTGACCTACTAAGTCACGAACCACTCCGTAGCCGTGTCCCTCGACATAGCTCTGAATGGCTGATGAAACATCACCTAATTTGGCACCGTGCTTTATATATTTAATTCCCTCGAAAAAGCTTTCTCTTGCAACATCTATAAGATGCTGCGCTTCGTCACTGATTTTGCCTACTGCAAAGGTTCTTGCAGCATCGCTGTGCCAGCCGTCAAGCGTACATCCCATATCTATGCTTATGATATCGCCCTCACGCAGAACTGCGTGCTTTGACGGTATACCGTGAACAACCTCGTCGTTAATCGACGCACATATTGTTCCGGGGAATCCGCCGTAACCGAGGAAATTCGGTTTAGCACCTCTTGATGTGTAAAAGTCGTATGCTATTTTATCAAGCTGCTTCGTATTCACTCCGGGCTTGATATGCTTTTCAAGAATCTCAAAGAGCTCCTTTGTCAAAGCACATGACTTTCTCATAAGTTCGACCTGCTTAGCCGATTTAATGGTTATCATTTAATCTACTCCTCAAGTCCCAAAGCCGCCATAACGTTCTTTGTCGTATCTTCAAGCTCCTCCTCGCCGTTTGCCGTTACGAGAAGTCCGAGCTCTTCATAATATGACTTAATCGGCTCTGTCTGTTCGTGGTAAATGTTAAGTCTGTTCTGGATTGTTTCCGGAACATCGTCAGCACGCTGAATCAGCTCGCCGCCACACTTATCGCACTTACCCTCTATTCTCGGCATCTTGTAAATCGTGCTGTACGGTGCACCGCACTTTGAGCATTCACGTCTTGCACTAAGACGTGTTACGATTTTGTCATCGTCAACCTCAAGTGAAAGCACCTTGTCGATTTTTACGCCGGATGCTGTGAGTGCCTGCGCCTGTGCTGTGGTTCTGGGGAATCCGTCAAGGATGAAGCCATTTTCCACATCAGGCTGCGAAAGCCTCTCTTTTACTACGGATACAATAACATCGTCCGGAACGAGCTTGCCGTCGTTTATATACTTCTCTGCAAGCTTACCGACCTCAGTCTGATCCTTAATGGCGGTTCTTAACATCACACCTGTTGAAATGGTGTCAATGCCTAACTTTTTTGCTAAAATCTCTCCCTGTGTACCCTTACCGGCTCCCGGCGGGCCAACTAAAATCAAATTCATAACAAACTCCGTTCTGCTGCAATGCAACAATTTAACTTTAACATGTCAGTGACTCAAGTACTTATGTACTTAAATCACTTTCATGTTACCGCCTCTATAAATTAAGTTTTATTACTTATTTAAGAATCCCTTATAGTTTCTTGTTATCATCTGCGACTCAATCTGCTTCACAGTCTCAAGTGCAACACCCTCCATAATAAGGAGTGATGTACCACCGATCTGGAGACCCGGAATGTTGAAAATCGCACCGAATACTACCGGCATGATAGCAATAACTGCAAGGAAGATTGAACCAATAAGGTTTAATCTTGATGTTACTCTTGCGAGGTAATCACTTGTCTGCTTACCCGGTCTCTTTGACGGGATAACTCCACCGTTCTTCTTTAACTGGTTCGAGAGCTCAATCGGGTTGAACTGCATCGATGAGTAGAAGTATGTGAAGAAGATAATTAACAGGAAGTAGATTACTGAGTAAACTACGCTGGTCCACCACTCTGATGCATATCCTGCTGATAAACAGCCTAATGCATAGTAGCCGAAACCGCTCTGCGGCATCTGTCCGCTGCTTACTAATCTTACGATTGTAGCCGGGAATGCCATAATTGATGAAGCGAAGATGATCGGCATAACACCGCCTGCTGCGATCTTGATCGGAATGTTTGTCTTCTGACCGCCGTACATCTTTCTTCCTACTACACGCTTAGCGTACTGTACCGGGATTCTTCTCTCAGCCTGTGAGAAGAATACAACGAATACGATAGCTGCGATAGCAGCAACTGCAATACCTGCAGCAATAACTACGCCTGATACCTTGAAGCCCTCTGCGAACTGTGAGTTCCAGATTGTCACGATACCTGACGGAATGCTTGCTACGATACCGGCAAAGATAATGAGTGATACACCATTACCTAAGCCCTTCTCTGTAATTGTTTCACCTAACCATACAATGAAGGCTGTACCTGCAGTGAATGTGAGTGTGATTACAAAGAATGATAATACGCTTACCTCTGTAAGAGCGTCTATTGATTCGCCTGTTAAGGTGTTTGTTAAGTATCCCATGTTCTGCATATTTAATAATGTAACATAGAGACCTGCACCCTGAACGAAAGCGAGTACGATACCTAAGTATCTTGTAATCTTGTTGAGCTTCTTTCTGCCCTCTACTCCCTCTTTTGCGATACGCTCAAGAGCCGGAATAGCAACTGTTAAAAGCTGAACAATAATTGAAGCGTTAATATACGGTGAAACACCGAGTGCCATAACAGTGGCCTGTGAGAATGCGCCACCAGTGAATACGTTGAAGAGGCTGAACAAGTCTGTTCCGTTGCCTAAGAACGCATTCATTGCATCTGCATTAAGATACGGCACCGGAATGTGTGCGCTGAATCTGAATACGACTAACATTAACAATGTGAAAATGATTCTGCCGCGTAAGTCCGGAACTTTCCATGCTTTCTTGATTGTTTCCAGCACCTTACATCACCTCAGCCTTTCCGCCTGCCTTTTCAATCTTCTCCTTAGCTGATGCGCTGTACTTAGCTACCTTTACAGTAAGCTTCTTTGTAACCTCGCCTCTGCCTAAGAGCTTAACACCGTCAAGTGCCTTGCTGATAATACCCTTTTCGAGTAAAGCTTCTGTTGTTACCTCTGCACCGTCCTCAAACTTGTTGAGCTCCTCTACGTTGATAGCAACATACTGCTTTGCAAATATATTTGTGAAGCCACGCTTCGGAAGACGTCTGTATAACGGCATCTGACCACCTTCAAAGCCCGGTCTTACACCGCCGCCGCTACGAGCATTCTGACCCTTATGACCTTTACCTGAAGTCTTACCTGTACCTGAACCGATACCACGGCCTACTCTCTTACGAGTAAACTTAGAACCTTCAGCCGGCTTAAGTTCGTCTAATCTCATTTGCTGCACCTCCTTGTCTACAATAAATAATTAGATTTCTTCAACTGTTACGAGGTGTGATACCTTAGTAACCATACCTCTGATCTGCGGAGTATCTTCCTTCTCTACTACAGATCTGATTTTCTTAAGTCCTAAAGCCTCAACAGTAGCGATCTGATCCTTCTTTCTACCGATTGTGCTTCTTACTAATGTTATTTTAAGCTTAGCCATTTTGTTGTGCCTCCCTTAACCTATAATCTGCTCTACAGTCTTACCGCGAAGCTTTGCAACCTGCTCTGCCTGCTTTAAGTCTGCTAAGCCCTGGATAGTAGCACTTACAACATTTCTCTTGTTGTTTGAGCGTAAGCACTTTGTTCTGATATCCTTGATACCTGCAAGCTCTAACACCGCACGAGCCGGACCACCAGCGATAACACCGGTACCCTCTGCAGCCGGCTTTAATAAAACCTTACCTGCACCGTGAATTCCGATTACCTCGTGAGGAATTGTTGTGCCTACTAACGGAACCTCTATAATGTTCTTCTTTGCAGCCTCGATACCCTTTCTTACTGCGTCCGGGATCTCGGCAGCCTTACCCTGGCCGCAACCAACGTGTCCGTTCTTGTCGCCTACTACAACAAGTACGCTGAATCTCATTGTTCTACCACCCTTAACGGTCTTTGAAACTCTGTTGATTGCTACTACGTTTTCTTCTAACTCGCCTAAAGCTGCTAAATCTATTTTCTGAGCCACTTACTTGTCCTCCTTCTCTTAGAATTCTAAGCCGCCTTCTCTTGCACCC
>JAZQHZ010000222.1:0-7571 GCA_045540855.1 Clostridia bacterium | reverse complement strand
AGGCTTCTCCTTGAGGAGAGGCTCCGCCGCAGGCGGTGGTGAGGTGTAGGATGCGAAGCATCCGTCGGATTTTCCACCTCATCCGGCACTTCGTGCCACCTTCCCCTCAAGGGGAAGGCAACGCCGCTAAACATTAATTTATATATCTAAACATCATTATAATACATTTAATAAATATTTGCAATAGCAAATTTACGAATAAAAATTTCTTTCGCTGCATATAATAATCAAAAAGGAGAAATTTTTTGATGAACATCTACATAGTAAAAATGCGTACATTAATTATCGCCGCAGTTGCTGTAATCGCTGCGGCGGCACTGCTTGTACCGAAGGCAGTCACTACCTTCAATTCCACCAACGGGCGGAATCTGCCCGTATATTGCGTGGACACGCCTGATAACAAAATTGCACTGACCTTTGACTGTGCGTGGAATGATGACGATATTTCATCAATTCTTGATACGCTGTCTGAGCAAAATATAACCGCCGCATTTTTCGTGACGGGTGACTGGGCACAGAAATATGGCGACTCGCTCGAAAAAATCCGCAATGCCGGGCATATAATCGGCAACCATTCGTACAACCACGCCGACTATACTAAGCTGAGTAATGAGGAAATTATTTCCGATATAAAAAAAGCGGACGATATAATTGGCGATACTCTCTATTTCAGACCGCCTTCGGGCGGATACAATGACGAGGTCATTGCGGCGGCGGAGAGCATCGGTAAAATTTGTGTACAGTGGTCGGTGGATTCGCTTGACTACAAGGAAAATGCAAGCGAGGAGATCATTTTATCACGCCTCGGCAGGGCCAAAAAGGGCGATATATTGCTGATGCACAACGGCACGGAGCTGACGGCACAGCTGTTACCGAAAATCATCAGAGGCTTAAGCAAAAGCTACGAATTTGTATCGCTTGACGAGCTTATATATAAGGAAGATTTTGAAATAAATCACGAAGGAAGGCAGGTGCGGAAATAAATATTTATTTTATTTCCTGAAATAATTGCATACAGATATTTTTTTGTTGCATTTGAGATGAGTTTGTGGTATTATATATTGTAATGAAATAAATTATTGTTTATGCGTATAATTAAATTATGGATTGTAGGGGCTGATGCCCCCATCAGCCCGCAAAATTACACCGAATTTGCCCATTGTTATGCTGTTGGCATAACAATGGCGGGACGTTGAGGGCAACGTCCCCTACACCTATCATTCAAATTTGGTGGAACGCTAAGCATTAATTTATATAAGGAGGAAACCACAATGAAAATCGAAACAAAATGTATACAGTCAGGCTATTCGCCTAAGAACGGTGAGCCGCGTGTTATTCCTATCGTTCAGAGTACGACATATAAATACGACAGCTCAGATTATATGGGCAAGCTTTTTGACCTTGAGGCAGAGGGCTATTTCTATACACGTCTCGCTAACCCGACCTGCGGTTACGTTGAGGCAAAGATTGCTGACCTTGAGGGCGGAAGTGCCGCTATGCTCACTTCATCAGGTCAGGCGGCTACACTTATGGCAATTATGACAATCGCAGGTGCAGGCGACCACATCATATGCTCGGCTGCAGTTTACGGCGGTACATTTAACCTTTTAGGTGTTACACTTGAAAGATTTGGCATCGAGACTACCTTCGTAAATCCCGATGACGATTACGAAACACTCGCAAAGGCATTTAAGGACAACACAAAGGCAGTGCTTGGCGAAACAATCGCTAACCCGGCACTCGTTGTTCTGGATATTGAAAAGTTCGCAAAGCTCGCTCACGACCACAACGTTCCGTTAATCGTGGACAACACCTTTGCAACTCCTGTACTTTGCAGACCGCTTGAGTTCGGTGCGGATATCGTTATCCACTCAACCTCAAAGTATATGGACGGCCACGCTGCGGCTTTAGGCGGCGTAATCATCGACGGCGGTAAGTTTGACTGGGCGGCTTCGGGCAAGTTCCCGTCATTCACAACTCCGGACGAAAGCTATCACGGAACAGTTTACACAAGAGATTTCGGAAACCAGGCATTTATCACCAAGGCAAGAGCACAGCTTATGCGTGATCTTGGCTCGTCACCGGCTCCGATGAATGCGTTCCTTTTAAACACAGGTCTTGAAACACTCCATTTAAGAATGCCGCGTCACAGCGAAAACGCTTTAAAGGTGGCACAGTTCCTCGAAAAGGATGAGAGAGTTTCGTGGATTAACTATCCGGGACTTGAGTCAAGCAAGTACAAGCCGTTGGTTGACAAGTATCTTCCCAACGGTGCATCGGGCGTTATCTCGTTCGGCGTAAAGGGCGGACGTGCGGCGGCTGTCAAGTTCCTTGATGCCTTAAAGCTTGCGGCAATTGTGACACACGTTGCAGATGCAAGAACCTGTGCACTTCACCCGGCAAGTGCAACTCACCGTCAGATGACGGACGAGCAGCTTTTAGAGTGCGGAGTAAGCCCGGATTTGGTACGCTTCAGCGTAGGTATTGAGAATGCTGATGATATTATCGAGGATATCAATCAGGCTTTAGAGGCGGCAAATGCTTGACGTATGTTTATTAGGCACCGGCGGAATGATGCCGTTAAAGAACAGGTGGCTGACCTCGGCGATATTTCGTCAGAACGGAAAATCACTGCTGATTGACTGCGGCGAGGGTACGCAGATAGCGATGAAATTCGCAGGCTTTACCTTCAAGCCACTTGACGTGCTGTGCATCACGCATTTTCACGCCGACCACATAAGCGGTCTGCCCGGACTGCTTCTCACAATGGGAAACGAGGGCAGAGAAGAGCCGCTGACAATTATTGGTCCGCGAGGAGTGGAAAGGGTTGTCAATTCACTGCGTGTAATTGCACCGGGACTGCCGTTTGAGATTAAGTTCATTGAGATAGACAAGAATGAAATGACGCTTGAAATCAGCGGCTTTGTAATCAATGCCTTCCGTGTACACCACGCAATTGAGTGTATGGGATATAGCATTGAGGTAAGGCGTGCAGGCAAGTTTGACGTGGAAAAGGCAACGGAAAACAATGTTCCCAAATGTATCTGGAGTGCATTGCAGAAGCAGGGCGAGACGGAATATGAGGGAAAAATATATACGCCGGATATGGTTATGGGACCGCCGAGGAAGGGTATAAAGGCGGTGTATTGCACCGACACCCGACCGGTAAAGGCGATTGCGGAAAATGCGAAGGATGCGGATTTAATGATTTGCGAGGGAATGTTCGGAGACAGAGAGAAGCTTCCGCGTGCAGAGGAAACGCATCATATGCTGTTCCACGAAGCGGCAGAGCTTGCAAGGGAAGCGAGAGTAAAGGAGCTATGGCTCACGCATTATTCACCGTCTCTTGACGAGCCGGAGCAATTCCTGCACGAGGCAACGGCGATATTTGAGAATACGAGGGTATGTCAGGACGGAGAGAGGACGCTGATATGCTTTGAGGAGTAGGAAAAACGGCTGAATTTCAGCCGTTTTTTCAATGCGTAATTATGGTGACGCTAAATTGTTGGCGTTTCAAATTTGGGTTTATCGTTCCGACAATTCACAATTCATAATTCACAATTCACAATTATGCTGGCGCTAAATTGTTTGCAATTCAAATTTGGGTTTGTTGGGATAAATTTGTAAACAGGAATGTAGGGGACGATGCCCTCATCGTCCCGTCATTGTTACGCCGTTGGCGTAACAATGGGCAATTTGGTATAATTTTGCGGGCTGATGAGGGCATCAGCCCCTACATCTACCAACCAACACCCCGACAAACCCAAATTTACAACAAAAAAACAGCAAAACGATTTTTTAATCATTTTGCTGCCCTTCCATTTATATTTCCTCTATTATCTTATCAAGCAATATCTGCATTTCCCCATTAATCATCCACACATCGAAAACCACTTCATTTTCTTCAATATGATATGTAATATTCATCGTAGCCTCTCCGTTATCGTCCGTATATAACCACGAATTCTCCTGCAAGGCAAAAAGATTATCCTTTAATACTCTTGAAACCGTTTCCATTGTATTCTGTTTAAGTTCAATTCTTTTTGTGACTTTCATTTTTAATTCCCCTTTGTAGCTTATTTGAACATTAAAAAATGCGTGACTTCACCGAAGCCACGCACAAAAAAACGCATTGACTCCGATTAGTTTATTCTGATTGTCACATCTTACATAAAACTTAATACACTCAAGTACTATCGAGGTATGAAAATCGAAGTGTACGCTTTTTACAATAGCGTACCCTCAATAGTACTGCACTATTAAGTTTTTATATAAAATGTGACACCTATATAGTATCACAAAATCAGGAATTTGTAAATACCAAAACCGCAAAATATTCCAAATTTCGCACGACAAAATTCGACAAAAGAATTTGAGATTTATCGGGATGTTAGGTGTTAGATGTAGGGGCGATTCACGAATCGCCCGGGACAACCACCATTATTGGGCGAACGGGTGATTCGTGAATCGCCCCTACAAATATATTTTCAAATATAATTCCCCACCAAAACACCTATAAAGTCAAACCTCAAAATAAAAAAACACTAAATATATTTTATATTTTTCATATTACCCCTTGATTTTCTTCGGATTTTATTATATAATGTATGTGTAAAATTAGGCAAACTATTTTTTGATGAAGAATTCATTAAAAAAAGAATGGAGTTTTTTAAATGGCTACAAACACTTATGAAAGCCCCTTGAATTCCCGTTATGCCTCGAAGGAAATGCAATATATCTTTTCTCCCGATAAGAAATTCACTACCTGGAGAAAATTATGGGTTGCACTTGCTGAGAGCGAGCAGGAACTGGGACTTAACATAACGGATGAACAGATTGCTCAGCTTAAAGAGCATATTGACGATGTTAATTACGATGTGGCACGTGAGCGTGAAAAGAAGGTACGCCACGATGTTATGTCTCACGTATATGCCTACGGTGTGCAGTGTCCCGATGCGGCAGGTATTATCCACCTCGGTGCAACAAGCTGCTACGTTGGCGATAATACGGATATTATAATTATGACCGAGGCTATGGAGCTTGTCAAGAAAAAGCTCGTCAGCCTTATAAATGAGCTTGGTAAGTTCGCAGTTGCATACAAGGATTTACCGACTCTTGCATTCACTCACTTCCAGCCGGCACAGCCGACAACCGTCGGAAAGCGTGCAACGCTCTGGATTCAGGATTTATTAATGGATCTTGAGGACGTGGAGCATCAGCTTTCAAAAGCGAAGCTCTTAGGCTGTAAGGGTACAACGGGTACACAGGCAAGCTTTATGGAGCTTTTCGAGGGCGACCACGAGAAATGTAAGGAGCTTGACAGAAAAATTGCCGCAAAAATGGGCTTTAGCGACTCATTTGCAGTAAGCGGTCAGACATATCCGAGAAAGCTTGATTCGCAGATGCTAAACGTATTAAGCGACATCGCTCAGAGTGCATACAAGTTCTCGAACGATATCCGTTTATTACAGCACTTAAAGGAAATTGAAGAGCCGTTTGAAAAGTCACAGATTGGCTCATCGGCAATGGCATACAAGCGCAACCCGATGCGAAGCGAGAGAATCGGCTCATTGGCACGCTACGTTATCGTCGATGCCTTAAACCCGGCAATCACTGCCTCAACGCAGTGGTTTGAAAGAACGCTTGACGACAGTGCAAACAAGCGAATTTCAATTCCGGAGGCATTTTTAGCAGTAGATGCAATTTTAAGCCTTTATATAAACGTAGTTGACGGACTTGTTGTTTATGACAAGGTTATCTATCGTCATTTTATGAGTGAAATTCCGTTTATGGCAACGGAGAATATAATGATGGACGCAGTCAAGAAGGGCGGCGACCGTCAGGAGCTTCACGAAAGAATCCGCCAGCATTCAATGGAAGCAGGCAAGCGTGTTAAGGTCGAAGGACTTGACAACAACCTTGCAGAGCTCATTGCCGCAGACGAGGCATTCGGTCTTAGTGAAGAGGAAATCACCTCACACTTCGAGCCGGAGAATTTCGTAGGCAGAGCACCGCAGCAGGTGGTGGATTTTATGGAAGAAAACGTTAAGCCGGTAACTGACAGATATAAGGATTTACTCGGCGTTGAAGTAGAGATAAATGTATAAACCGGGAGGAAATAAAAATGGTAAAAGCAGTAGTAGGCGCTTGTTGGGGCGATGAAGGCAAGGGAAAAATCACTGATATGCTCGCAGGCGATTCGGATATAGTTATCCGTTTCCAGGGTGGTGCAAATGCAGGTCATACAATAGTAAACGAATACGGTAAGTTTGCACTTCACATCCTTCCGTCAGGCTCGTTCAATTCAAACGTTACAAATATGATTGGTAACGGTGTTGCACTTGATATTCCGTCACTCTTTAAGGAGCTTAAGGAAATCGTGGACAGAGGCGTTCCGGCACCGAAGCTCGTAATTTCAAACAGAGCACAGGTACTTATGCCGTACCACAAGCTTCTTGACACATACGAGGAGGAGAGACTCAGCGACCGTCAGTTCGGCTCAACAAAGTCAGGTATCGCACCGTTCTTCTCGGATAAGTATTCAAAGATTGGTTTCCAGGTCTGGGAGCTCTTCGGCGAAGAGGAATTAAAGGAGAAGATAAAGAACGTTGTTGAGGTTAAGAACCTCATTTTAGAGCACGTTTATCATAAGCCGCTCTTAGATGCGGATGAATTATACAAAACCTGTAAGGAATATGCAGAAATCGTACGTCCGTACGTGATTGACACAGTGCCGTTTATGCACGAGGCAATCAAGAGCGGAAAGAACATCCTCTTAGAAGGACAGTTAGGCTCATTAAAGGACCCGGATTTCGGTATTTATCCGTTCACAACCTCATCATCACCGTTAGCAGGCTACGGTGCAATCGGTGCGTGCATTCCGCCGTATGAGATTAAGGAAATCATCACAGTTGTTAAGGCATATTCATCAGCAGTTGGTGCAGGTGCGTTTGTATCGGAAATCTTCGGCGAAGAGGCTGACGAGTTAAGACGCAGAGGCGGTGACGGCGGCGAATACGGTGCAACAACAGGCAGACCGAGACGTATGGGCTGGTTTGACTGTGTAGCTTCACGTTACGGCTGTCGTGTACAGGGTACAACAGGCGTTGCCTTCACAGTACTTGACGTACTTGGCTACCTTGATGAAATCCCGGTATGCGTAGGCTACGAGATTAACGGCGAAGTAACACGTGATTTCCCGACAACTGACCTCTTAAACATCGCAAAGCCGGTATTAAAGGTATTCCCGGGCTGGAAGTGCGATATCAGAGGCATCAAGAAGTACGAGGATTTACCTGAAAACTGCCGCAATTATATCGAGTTCATCGAAAAGGAGCTTGAGGTACCGATTACAATCGTATCAAACGGTCCGGCAAGAGATGATATTATCATGAGATAAGATTTAAGAAGAGAGCTGTGAAACAGCTCTCTTCAGACTGTAGACAAAATGGTCACACGCATTAACAGCGATGTGACCATTTCGTTTATTATATCAAAAATATGCCTTATTTTCTTGATTCCTTTCAGATTATCATAGTATATTGCAGGTAATAACCCGTTTTTTGCTTTCC
>JAZQHZ010000221.1:0-10305 GCA_045540855.1 Clostridia bacterium | reverse complement strand
TAGGGGCGTTAGCGGCAACGCAGTTGTCTGCATTTTCCGCGTTCGCCTGTCTATCCAATATTGGTGATTATCCCGGGCGAACACGGTTCGCCCCTACATACACAGAAAGGACATACTATGAAAAAAATCATATCATTACTGTCGGCGGCGGCAATTGCGGCTTCAATGGCAGTGCCGGTAATGGCGGATGATGCTAAGCTTCTTGCTTTCCCGGGTGCAGAGGGTGGCGGTAAATATACCACCGGTGCAAGAGGCGGCGAAAATATCGAGGTTTATCACGTAACAAACCTCAATGCAGAGGGCGAAGGCTCGTTCTTTGATGCAGTATCACAGCCGAATAGAATTATCGTGTTTGACGTTTCGGGTGTGATTGAAATTCCGAAGAAGATTAAAATCACACAGCCAAACCTCACAATTTTAGGTCAGACAGCACCGGGTGACGGTGTCACAATCACAGGTGCGGACGTGGAGCTGTGTGCGGATAATATCATTATGCGTTATATGCGAATCCGTCCGACGGATAAGAACAACGGCGAGCCGGACGGCTTGGGCGGCAGATGGATTGATAATATCATCGTTGACCACTGCTCGGTAAGCTGGGGCGTAGACGAGCTTTTAACACTCTATGCAGGCTCGGTTGAAAAGGAAGGCAAGGAGCCGGCGAAGAATGTCAGTGTGCAGTACTGTATCTCGGCAGAGGCATTGAGAATGTCAACGCATATCAAGGGCTCGCACGGCTATGGCGGTATCACAGGCGGTGAGAACGTGAGCTTCCACCATAATTTAATGGCACATAACGACAGCCGTAATCCGAGACTTGACAGAAACTTAAAGTCAACAGATGTTGTAAATAACGTAATCTATAACTGGGGCATTAACTCAATCTATGGCGGCGAGCCGTATTCGTATAATAAGATGGAGCAGTTCTCAACTCCGGAATATACAACAAGAGTTAATATCAGAGATAATTATTACAAGTTCGGCCCGTCAACCAAGGATAACGGCGACCACGTAAGAAGCCGTATATTTGAGGTGACAAATGACGGCAGTGTCACATACGAGGGCGAGACCTTAAAGGGTGAGTTCTATATTGAGAACAATTATGTATGGGGCGACGAGGAAACAACAAAGAATAACTGGAATCATAATGATACAGTAAAGAATCAGGATAATGCAATCCGCTTAAGCGAGCCGGTTGATATGGGCGAGTACGCAATACCGCCGCAGACAGCCGAGGAAGCATTTGAGGACGTGCTTGCAACTGTTGGCGCATCACTTCCGAGACGTGACAGCATTGATGCGAGAATAGTAAACGATGTAAGAAATGGTACAGGCAGAATCATCAACCAGGAGGAGGAAGTAGGCGGCTTAACAAGCATTACTTCGGAAGAGCGTAAGTTTGAAATTCCGGCTGAATGGAAGGCTGAGAATAACATGGGAGATGCAAAGGAAACGGATATTGTTAATGACGGCGAATTTGCAGGCTATACATGGATTGAGGCTTATGTGAATGACTGGACAAGTGAGCAGGTTGTGCCGGAGAATCCGGTAGTTGAAATGATAGCTCCTCGTGATGTTGATGTAGATGATATGCTTCATGCAGAAGAACACGAGGGAATGCCGCGATATTTCTTTGATAAATGGCAAGTTATTGCTGAAGGTGAAGAAATTCAAGTATGGGCTGGTTTAGGAGAAGGAAAGGATATAACCAAGGTAGAGTTATATGACAGAACTTCGGTGTTAAAAACATATGCCGATGCGGAAGAAATAGCATCAGCCAATATAGTGGATAAAATAACACTTCCTGTAGGCGAGCACTATTTGTTCTGGCGAGCATATTTTGCGGACGGTAGAAAAGTAGATTCATCAATGGCAATCGTCTACGTAAACGGCACAGGCTTAGACGGCGAAATCTTTGATACAGCACAGCTTGGTGAGGTTGCGTTTGACGGTCAGGGTACTGCTTGGTATGACGAGGAAACAGATACCTACACAGTAGCCGGCAGCGGTAACGTAGGCGGCGAGGATGATAAGTGCGATTTCGCATACGGTATGGTAACAGGTGATTTTACAGTTACAACAAAGATTGCCGATATTCCGAAGTTCGAGAACGGTGCATTGGCAGGCATAATGGTGCGTGAGAGCCTTGATGCGGCTTCAGATATGGTAATGCTCGGCGACGGCTGGTTAAAGGGCGGCGAGAACATCACTGTTGTTAAGCGTATAAACGGCGAGAATGCAAGCGTATTCTTACCGCTTGAGGACGGCAGTGAAGCAAACAACAGCTCAAACAAGTACCCGATGCCCGGCTATATGAAGATGGAGAGAAAGGGCGATAAGCTCACAGTTTCAGTATCAAACGACGGCATTGACTGGACAAATAACGACAGAAAGCCGATGGAGATTGATATAACAGGCTGGGAAAAGACACTCTATCTTGGACTTGCAACAGATGCAAACGATGCACTCTCAATGGTGCCGTATTATTCACAGGCATCGTTCAGTGAATACGAGGTTAAAGCGGCAGAGGAAACTCCGTCAAAGGCGGTTTCATTGGTATATGATGAAAACGGTGCTTTGACAGGCGTAAAGATTGACGATGCGGCAAGCGAAGCGGCATATACGATTTATATGCAGGGCGAGGATGTTGCAGCGATTAAGAAGAATTAAACGCAAAAACCGAGGCATTTGCCTCGGTTTTTTGTGTTTCTTATCTTAAATTTGCCTTCTTCCACTCTATCGTCCTGTTCACTGCCTTATCAAGGGTGTCCATTGATATACGTCCGTCCTTAACTGCCGCTAACACCTCATTGTACGCCGCTTCAAAGTCCGTTACTATTATAATATCATTTCCTGCGTTCACTGCCTTGACATACGGCTCGCCGTATTGTGCTACTGCCTGCATCGACATATCGTCCGTCATAACAAGTCCGTTGAAGTCAAGGTCGTTACGCAATATATCGTGTACCGCAGGTGAAATTGACGCAGGTAAATCCTCGTCCATGCAGGTTACAATGTTGTGCGATACCAGAACCGCATCCGCACCCGCCTTTATGCCTGCTATAAACGGCACAAAATCCGAATTTTTGAACTCCCGCTTTGAACGTTCATCAACCGCAATTCCTGTATGAGTGTCAACATTTGAGCCGTAGCCCGGGAAATGCTTCAGGCACGAGGCGATTCCCTCCTCCTTCATTTCTTGCACCACTGCACTGACGTATTTTGCAGTTATTTCTGCGTTCTGACCTAAGCTGCGGTCGTATATGAAGTCATTCTCCGAAACCGATACATCTGCCACCGGAGCAAGATTCATATTGATTCCAAGCTCGTCTAACATATCGCATTTTTCTTCTTCCTTTTCTATGACAAGCTCCATTCCGCCCTCGTTGAAATAATGCTGAGGGCTTTTGAATTTCTCGTCCGAAAGCTGCGGATTCGAGCTGACACGCACTACCGTACCGCCCTCCTCGTCCACTGCGATAATAAGCGGCGTTGCACTCTTTTTCTGGTATCCGTCTATTTTGTTTTCAACCGCTTCCTCGCTTAAATCCTTGAAGTCCACTGCAAACATAAGCACTCCTGCCGGATTCTTTTCAAGAATTGCATCCATATTCGCATTGTCGCAACGCACCAAAAACAGCTGACCTACCTTTTCTTCCGTTGTAAGCTCCCATTTTGGCGTGATATTTTCCACCTTGACCGGCGTACAGCCCGCAAGGGCAAGCACTGCCGCAAGAGCCAATACCTTTATCTTCATTACAAATCCCTCCTTATATCTCACTTTAAATTTATGATACATCAAATATCAGAAATTGTCAACAATATTTTTAACAATAATGGTTTATGTTATGAACATATTATTAAATTTAATTTTTTTACTTGATTTTTTTCTGTACGTGTGATAGTATATCAAATGACAGGGAAATCCTACACAAGAAAAGAAAGGATGGATTTATTATGAAAAAGAAAATTATCGCTGTTTTAACAATTATGACAATTGCGGCTTCATTAACAGGCTGCGGCTGCACAAAGAAGGACAATGGCAGCAATATAGTAGATAAGGAGCAGACAACTCTTGCTCCGGGTGAGACAAATGCTCCCAAGAGTGCAGAAGAGGTTCAGGAAATTCTTGACAACTTCGCAAACGATGCCGATGCAAATGCGGATACAAGCAAGATTGCAGGCAAGGAGATAAAGGGCGACGCAGTAAAGGCAGAGTTCGAGGGCTATGAGGTTGAAATCGGAAACGCAGTGCTTGCTGACGGTGCAACATCAAAGGTGCTTGTTGTTGAATACAAGTTCACAAACAAGACTGCAACTGCAACAAAATTTGCATCAGTAATCGTGGCAGATGCTTTCCAGGACGGCTCACCGCTCGCTCCGGCGGCAACCTTCAATGCAGAGGGCTATGAGATTCTCACAGTTGCACAGGATGTAAAATACAACGAGACAATCACAGTTCAGAAGGCGTATGTAGTAGCAGACGAGACATTACCGGTTACAGTGAATGTATCAAAGCACGGCAATGCAGGCGGCTCGCAGATGGTTTCAAAGACATTTGATTTACAGTAAGGATTTTCTTAGAGGCAGTGGCAAAAATGCCGCTGCCTATTTATAAGCAGAAAGAGCCAATGCGAATGCATTGACTCTTTTGAGGGTTCTGTTTGTAAGGATAGAAATTAGTTACAATTGTTATTATTCTTCTTGTTGCTCATCTGGTTGTTGTTTTTATCAGTTGTCTGATTGTTCTTCTTGTTGCTCATCTGATTGTTGTTTTTGTTTGATGTCTTGTTATTGTTCTTGTTTGTGAAGTTGTCCATTTAAAATCACTTCCTTTCTGCCTCATTATTGTGTGCGTATTGCTCCTTGATTATTCAGGGAATAATTTTGAGATTGAGGTATAAAATAGTATGGAGGTGATAAACGTGAGCACTTTATTTAAAAATATGCTGCTGTTTGCAATCGGCGGAATTGTTTATATTATAATAGAGCTTCTGTGGCGTGGTTATACGCATTTTTCGATGTTTATTTTAGGCGGAATGTGTTTCTTTTTAGTGGGACAAATAAACGAAAACCGCAAAATCCCGTTGATTACGCAAATGGTTATCGGTGCGGCAATTATTACCCTGCTTGAATTTATCTGCGGATATATTGTAAATATCCGGCTCGGGCTTGATGTGTGGAATTATGCCGATATGCCTATGAATATTATGGGACAGATCTGCCTGCCGTATACTCTTGCGTGGTTTGTGTTAAGCGGTGTATGCGTGGTGGTGGATGACTGGCTAAGATGTTATATTGAGGCGTGAAATTTGGGTTTAGCGTTCCGCCAATTCACAATTCACAATTCACAATTGTGCTGACGCCCAATTTTTGCAATTCAAACATTGCAATTTGTGGGTTACGTTTGCAAATTTAAACTGCACCAATTCAAAGGAACTAATTAAAATCTGCAGATGGTTCCATCTCGCTTGGAGGGTGCACTCTTTTGAGCGAGCGTCAGCAAGGGAGATTTTCAAGAGGGAAATTTCCCTCTTGAACGGTATTCTTTTTCGTTCTTTTTCTGTTACTGCAGACAGAAAAAGAACCGGGGATATACGTTGCAAACAATTAAAGCTGAACGTCTTGGGGCAGAGCCCGTTTGAATCGTTTGGATGAGTGCAAACACCCCGATAAATTCAAATTTGCATTATAAGCAATTGTGCGTCAATGTAATTCCGAAATGTTGGGCTTTGTCCCAACGCCAAACCTAAATCCACCAAAAAAGCCATTACATATGTAATGGCTTTTGGATTAGTGGGGGTGCCCCTGCCGGTATGGCAGGGGCATATGAAAAAAAGGATGGTATAGGGCTGATTAATCAGCCCTCGAATAAAACTGTAATTCTTATTTAATTGGAAGCCGCACTTTCTGTTAAACGTACGCCAACCTCCATAGTTGCTCCGTCACGCAGGATTTTGAAATTGAGCGTGTCGCCCGGCTTCTTTGTGTCACGGATTTCGTTGATTTCGTTTGTTGATGAAACCTTCTGTCCCTCAACCTCTAAAATCATATCGCCTTCCTTAAGTCCTGCCTCGGCAGCTCCTGAGCCCTCCTGCACCGAGCTTATGAATAAGCCGTAGCGTGTTTCTGAAATGCCTATTCCTACAAGCGGTCTGCCTGTTACATAGCCCGACGAAATAAGATCGTCAATTATCGGCTTGGCTTCCGAAATCGCAATTGCAAAGCCCATTCCCTCAACGCCTGATGATGAAAGCTTAACGGAATTGATTCCTATAATCTCACCGTACTGATTAATCAATGCACCGCCGCTGTTACCTGAATTGATTGCGGCATCTGTCTGGATGAGGTTATATGTTCTGTTGTCAATTGTCATTGTACGGTTCACTGCACTTATAATACCTGCCGTTACCGAGCCGGAGAATTCCTGTCCCATCGGGTTTCCGATTGCAACTGCAAGCTCGCCGACCTGCAAGGTTTCACTGTCACCTAAGGTTGCGGCACTAAGTGCTGTTTCTGTGCTGACCTTCAATACTGCAAGGTCCGTCTTCACATCCTGACCTACGAGCGTTGCAGAAATTTCCTCGCCCGTATTCAGAATAACAGAAATCTCGGTTGCACCGTCAATTACGTGCTGATTTGTTACGATATATCCGTCAGTGCTGATAATAATTCCCGAGCCTGTACCCTGCTCAACTGTTTCGTTCTGTGAGGTGTTCGGATCCTGCATATAATAGTAACGTCCGGTGAAAGGATCGTAATATCTCTGCGGCTGAACTGTGGTTTTGTTGATTACACCGACAACACTCGGTCCCACCTTCGCCGCAATCTGCGGAATTGTAAGCACCTGTCCGTGAGTTATATTTGCAACTACCGCCGCATCACCGTTTGAAGCAGTAAAGGTTGAGGAATGTGTATTTGAAGGCGTGGAATTGATTTTTGACTTATTACCTAAATACATATAAGTACCAGTTGCAAAAACTGCGGCTGTGAATAAGCTTGCCACAAGTGCTGATGTGATAGATGCAAGGAATATATTTCCCTTTCCCTTTTTCTTTGTCTTTGCCTGATATACAATTAAATCAGTAGAATCTGTATGCGGATACTTTCTCATATTCATTTTCCCCTTTTTGCAATAATTCTAATTATATAATATCATATTGTTTTGACGTGCGTATTGCGGATTTGTGAACATATTGTAAACAAAACCGCAATACCTCCAATGCACACTTTTGAAACCATATGTATTTCATTTACAATTATATATTACCATAAAGATTTTACAAAAATTCAGATTATATGTAAATAAAGAAAATATTTTTTGTTAATAAAATGTGTATATCTTGACAAAACTCAGAATATGGGGTAAAATAGTAAATGCAAATCATTCGCAACTTAGACTGGATAAATTTCCGCATCTCACTATTTTTCAAGGCTCGGAGTACCCTCGTACACTGTCGCCTTTCAAAATAGCAATCATCTGCGGCAACGAAGTTGTCTGCATTATCTACGAAAATTTCTCGCAGTCTCAGGGCTTAAGAAAGGAAATGCTATGAAGAAACTACTTATTCTCGATTCGAACAGTATCATAAACCGTGCATATTACGGAGTTAAGCCGTTGTCGACGAGTGACGGAACTCCTACAAATGCGGTTTACGGATTTTTAAATATTTTAATTAAGCTTATAAATGACTTTGAGCCGGACTATTTATGTGCGGCGTACGATTTAAAGGCACCTACCTTCCGTCATAAGATGTATGACGGCTACAAGGCACAGCGCAAGCCTATGCCTGATGACCTTGCAAAGCAGATGCCCTTATCAAAGGAAATTCTTTCACTTATGGACATTCCGTTGCTTGAAATGGAGGGCTATGAGGCGGATGATATTATAGGTACGGTTTCACGTATCTGCGGTGAAAATGGAGTGGAGTGCTATATTGCAACGGGTGATAAGGATGATTTACAGCTTGTTTCGCCTACTACAAAAGTAATTCTTACAGTATCAAAGTTCGGAAATCCCGAAACCACGGTATATGACGAGGCGGCAGTAATTGAGCGTTACGGCGTTACTCCGAAGGAGTTTATTGATATAAAGGCTCTTATGGGCGATCCGTCGGATAATATTCCCGGAGTTGAGGGTATAGGCGAAAAGGGTGCAATGAGCCTTATTTCGCAGTTCCATTCAATAGAATATATTTATGAAAATATTGAAAGCACAGGCTTGAAGGGCAAAAAGCTTGAAAAGCTTGTTGCAGGCAAGGAAATGGCTCAGCTGTCAAAGGTGCTTGCAACGATTGATATAAATGTACCGCTTGATTTTGAGATGGAAAAATGCGTATTTGCCGGAGTGGCATCGGATAACGGCGGGCTTTATAACGCCTTGCACCGTCTTGAATTAAAGAGCGTAATCAAGAAATTTGCTCTTAATCCGACCTCGGATGCACCGGACATTGCAGTTACAACGGACATTTTCGAGGGCACATCAATAACGGAAATAACAAGCGGAGCACAGCTTGAAAAGGTTATAAATTCACTTGCCGAATATGAGCTTTTACCCGTATTTTCGGGAAATACGCTCACAGGTATTGCGTTTGCGGCGGATAAAAAGGCGTATTATACGTCATCAGCCCTTGCTCCGGAGGAGATAATAAAGGCGATAAAGCAGAGCCTTGAGGATGAGAAGGTTAAAAAGACAGTCAATGATATAAAGGATGCAATTGTGAAGCTTGCAGATTACGTGGATTTTTCGGGAATTGCGTTTGATACTGCAATTGCGGCATATCTGATTGACCCGTCAAGAAAGGAATTTGACCTTGCTTCACTTGCTCAGAGCTATCTCGGAGTAGTATTAACCGTATCGGAGCAGACACAGATTTCGCTTTTTGACGATGAAAGCAACGATATGGAAAACTATGCAAGGCACGCACTTGCCTTAAAGCCCTTGCGTGAGCTTCTTGAAAATCAGATTGAAGCCAATAATCAGCAAAAGCTTTATTACGAGGTAGAGCTGCCGCTGATATCAGTGCTTGCGGGTATGCAGATTGAAGGATTTTTGCTTGACAGTGAAGAATTGAAGAGATTTTCAAAGTATCTCAGCGAGAAAATTGCATCGGCAGAGGCTGTTATATATGAGCTTGCAGGACACGAATTCAATATAAATTCACCGAAGCAGCTGGGTGTTGTGCTGTTTGAGGAGCTTGAATTAAAGCCGGTTAAAAAGACCAAGACGGGATATTCAACCAACGTTGATGCACTTGATAAGATAATGGATAAGCACCCGATTGTAAGAAAAATTGTGGAATACCGTCAGTATGCGAAGCTGAAGAGCACGTATTGCGACGGTATGGGTGCGTTGGTAAATCCGAAAACACATAAAATCCACTCAGTGTTCAATCAGACCGTAACCGTTACGGGACGAATTTCGTCAACGGAGCCGAATATGCAGAATATTCCTACAAGAACGGAATTGGGCAGAGAGCTGAGAAAAATGTTTGTCGCAGGCGAGGGCAGAGTGCTTGTGGATGCGGACTATTCACAGATTGAATTGCGAGTGCTTGCACATCTTGCTAACGATGAAACAATGATGAATGCATTTAAAAACGGCGAGGATATCCATGCTGTAACCGCATCGCAGGTGCTTGGAATAGCACTTGATGAGGTAACAAAGGAGCAGCGTTCATCGGCAAAGGCGGTCAATTTCGGCATAGTGTACGGAATAGGCGAATTCAGCCTGAGTCAGGATATAGGCGTGAGTGTAAAGGAAGCGAAGGCATATATCGAAAGCTATCTTGAAAAGTATCACGGTGTGCGTGAATATATGGCATCTACAAAGGAAAATGCGAAGGAAAACGGATGCGTTAAGACAATGATGAACCGTATCCGCTATATTCCGGAGCTTAAATCCTCGAATTTCAACATACGTTCCTTCGGTGAGCGTGCGGCGATGAATACGCCGGTTCAGGGAAGTGCGGCGGATATAATAAAGCTTGCAATGGTTAAGGTATACGAGCGATTAAAGCGAGAGGGACTGAAATCAAAGCTGATATTGCAGGTACACGACGAGCTGATAGTGGAGGCGTGGGAAGACGAGGTTAATATTGTAAAGGCAATATTAAAGGAAGAAATGGAAAATGCTGTTTCGATGAATGTGCCGCTTGTGGTGGATATGTCGGTAGGCAGAAGCTGGTATGATGCGAAATAAATTAATGTTTATGCGTATAATTAAATTATGGATTGTAGGGGCTGATGCCCTCATCAGCCCGCAAAATTACACCGAATTTGCCCATTGTTATGCCGTTGGCATAA
>JAZQHZ010000220.1:0-11654 GCA_045540855.1 Clostridia bacterium | reverse complement strand
GATATTGGGTAAACGGGCGAACACGGTTCGCCCCTACACCTATCATTGTTTATTTGATGTAAATTTGCAAACATCATTAATTACGCATTGCGAATTACGAATTGTTGGGATTCATCCCAACGATAAACCCAAATTTGAATTGCAAACAATTACGCATTACGCATTGCGAATTACGCATTGTTGGGATTCATCCCAACGATAAATCTAAATTCAAAAGAGGCTGTTTGCACAGCCTCTTTTAATCTTATTTCCATAAATCCGAAAGCTTGTAGATACGGAGCGCAAGCACTAATGCCTGCTCTCTTGTGGCGGTTGCGTAGCCGCTTGCCTCTTCCTCGGCGGTGATGTTCTTCGGTGCGAAGGTGTTTTCGCCGATGCCGTTGATTACACCCATTTTTCTCATATAATATACGCTTGGCTTTGCGTAGTCTGAAATATTCGCATCGTCATCGTATATTTTTACTCCCTCGGAATCGAGGTAATACTGTGAATCTGTTGCGAATGTCCAGTCCTCGAACTTGTACTTCTTGATTGTACGGCAAAGCATTGTTGCGAGCTGTTCACGGCTTATCGGTGAGAGCGGGTCGAACTCTGTCTCTGAAACTCCTACTGTGATGTTAAGTCCGTATGCCTTTTCGATTGCATTCTTGTCAGCGTTTGTTGCAATGTCTGTAAATGGCGATTCAATCGCCGGCACCTCTTCACCTGAAAGAATCTCATAAAGCTGAGCGGAAACTGCCGCAAATTCAGCACGTGTAACAGGCTTTGCAAGGTCCTTGTTCTTCATTGTCTCCGGGATGAGGTTGTATGTATTAGCCTCGGTAATCTCTGATTTTGCCCAGTCTGAAACGTGGCCGAATGAGAACGGCTTCTCTTCGGTGTTGTCAGCTATACCGCTTACGTACATTTCGCCGCCCTCGTTGTATGTAATCTTTCCGTCAAACGGAATCAATGTCCAGTTTGAAGAGGAATCTGCGGAAAGCTTCTTTGTGCCCTTCATATGGAAGTCTCTGGTTTCAAAATTGATTTTGCCTGTGAAACGGTATTTAACCCACTGATTGTCATAGCCCTGACCTTCAACCGTTGTGATATATGCTTCGCCTGAAATGTTTCCATTTTCGTCGCAATTTTCAACGGTCATATCCATATATCTGTTTACTGCAACGTCTCCGGAATGTCCCACATACTGACCGTACCATGAGCCTAAAATGCTCTGTCTGATAATGTCATCTGCCATAGCTGTGCAGGGAACAAGGCTAAGAAGCATTGTCAAAGCGATAAATAAAGCAGATAATCTTTTTTTCATAATTTTGTACCTCTCTTTGCTGTTTTTTAATATATCAACGGAATTCCTGATTCCGTTATCAATTCATTTGCACGTATTAACTGCTTCGGACGAAATTCTGTAATATCGTGTGTGTCTGAGCCTACTGCAACTGATATTTTGCTCTTTTGTATCAGGCTCCGCTTTTTTACGCTTGTCAGAAAATCATAATAATATATGTAATTTCCCGAAGTGTTTATTTCCCAGAACAGATTATATTCCTTCATTATTTTAAGCATATCAAGCCCGTAACGCTCGGTGAGTGCAAATATATCAGTGTGGGCAAGTCCCTTTTTGCATTTGAAAAGCCTGCTCCATTCCAGAAATTCATATAAATCCATTGCACGTCCGAGAGAGTCGTCAAGGCTCTCGAAAAGCACATAATCAAGCCCGTCACAATTTGATGCTATCAGGTCGTTGGGTGCAGGGCGTGTGCCGATTTCAAGCCCGATTTTCACGTCGATTTTGTCGGCATATTTCTCCTTACAGTATTTAAGATGTGAGATGTATTGGTTCAGGTCACGTCCTAAGGTGAACTGATGGTCACAGATTCCGACGGTGGTGATACCGAAGCGGATTGCATTTTCGATTATCTGCTCAGGTGAATTTGAGCCGTCATAGCTGTATGTAGTGTGGTTATGTAAATCAAGCATCAGGTATCGCCTCCTTTTCAATTCACAATTTTGGAAATTTTTCGTCCCGGGACGAAAAATTATTGTTTATATATTAGGCTTCTCCTTGAGGAGAGGCTCCGCCGCAGGCGGTGGTGAGGTGTAGGATGCGAAGCATCCGTCGGATTTTCCACCTCATCCGTCACTTCGTGCCACCTTCCCCTCAAGGGGAAGGCAGAGCCGCTAAACAATAATTTAAAATAATTTTTTATCCAAAGGATAAAAAATCACATTCAATTGTGAATTCTGAATTGTGAATTGTGAATTTAGATTAATGTTTATCGCTCTGCGATAAACATTAATTTATCCCATATCACAACTATACCATAAATTCCAAACAATGTCAATGGAAAAATATCTGTAATCGGGAACTAATAAAATATTCTTGCATTTTTATTTTTGTGCAAGAATTATAAAAAAATCTCTTGCAATATTGCTTCGTTTGTGATAAAATAGTAACATATAAAATTGTATAGTTTTATTCTGCTGTCCTATTGATAAATTTATACAATATGTCAATAGAATTTTGCAGAAAAATGCTTTACTTTTTTGATTTTCTGTTGTATAATAAAATCAAAACAAAGAAAAACCAAATAAAACAAAGAAAGAGGTAAAAGATTATGTACAAGTCTGATTACGAAATCAAAAAAGAACTGTGCGAAATCGGTAGAAGAATCTACAATGACGGATTCGTTGCTGCAAATGACGGTAACTTTTCTGTTAAGATCGATGACGACACATACTACGTAACACCGACAGGCGTATCAAAGGGCTTTATGACACCGGATATGATTTGTAAGGTAGACGGAAAGGGTAACTTAAAGGAGCCCAACGGTAAGTGGAAGCCGTCATCAGAGTTCAAGATGCACTTAAAGGTTTACGAGAGCAGACCGGACGTTAAGTCAGTTGTTCACGCACACCCGCCGATTGCAACAGCTTTTGCTATCGCAGGTATCGCACTTGACAAGCTCATTATGCCGGAGGCTATTATCTTCCTCGGTGCAGTTCCGATTGCTCAGTACGGTACTCCGTCAACAATGGAGATTCCGGAGTCACTTGAGCCGTATTTACAGGACTATGACGCAGTTTTACTTGCTAACCACGGTGCTCTTTCATTCGGTTGTGACTTAAACACAGCATTCTTCAGAATGGAGTCAACAGAGTTCTATGCTAAGCTTCTTATGTACGCTCGTTTACTCGGCGGCGAGAAGGAAATCCCGTGCGGAGAGGTTAAGAAGTTAGTTGATTTAAGAAAGCAGTTCGGCGTGCCGGGTAAGCACCCGATGGAGAAGCTTTGTCCGGGATGTTATGAGGATGACACATGCTCAATGACACCGACAGAGGCTAACGAGAAGTACGGATATGAGTCACATGCAGCATATCACGGATTCCAGCCGTTACCGTCACAGGTTTGTCCGGCACCGAATGCAAGCAGTGCAGATATGGAAGCACTCGTTGCAGCTGTGACAAAGAAGGTAATAGAACAGTTAAATAAATAAGAAATTACATATAACCGTTTGGCTGCCAACGGCAATTGGAGCTTATTCGCACTCAAACGATTACAATGTAGGGGACGATGCCCTCATCGTCCCATTCAATAAATACCGATGATTATCCCCGGCGAACACGAAAAATGCAGACAACTGCGTTGTCGCTGACGCCCTTACGGAATGTGGTTAATCAGAAAATATTACATATATAATCGGAGAAAAATATGACGATAGATGAAATGCTCGCAAAGGTAGCGGAGAATGTCGGTGCAAAGCCACCGGTGAAGCAGACTCCGCCGAAGCAAGCCCCTCCGAAGCAGGCTGATAAAGGCTGTTGCGGCGGCGGTGAGCATAAATGCCACTGCAAGGATGCTGAAAAGCTCACCCTTGAAGCGGCGAAATTCATCGCTTCGGGTGTTGAGATTGCGGCACGCAATATGGGTGTAAACGTCGTTATCGCAATTGATAACGAGGGTGCAAACCTCGTATTGCTCCACGCTATGGACGACTCGTACATAGCAAGCATCAAGGCATCGCAGGATAAGGCATATACCGCAGTTGCCCTTAAAATGCCGACAGAGGCGGCACTTAAGGAATCAAGAGGCGGCTCCCTTGACGGACTTACCAACGGAAACGGACTTTTACTCTTAGGCGGCGGATGCCCGATTGAGAGTAACGGGAAAATTCTCGGCGGTATAGGCGTAAGCGGAGGAACTAAGGAACAGGATATTTTACTTGCGCAGATAGGTGCAAGGCTGTTTCTTGAATTTTAAAGAATTTCTTCATCCTTGAAGAAGAAAGGACAATATAAATGGTAGATGAAGCTAAAGTAAGCCGCATCGTTCGCGATGTGCTTTCAGGTATGGATATCTCAGCTGCCACAGCACCCAAGAGAAAGCAGATTGGTGTGTTTGATACAATGGAGGAGGCAATCGCCGCTTGTAACAAGGCGTATGTAACCTTCCGCCAGTATAACAAGGCACAGAGAGAAGCCATCATTAATGAAATAAAGAAGCTTACCCACGAAGAGGCTGAAGCAATGGCAAAGCTTGCCGTTGAGGATACCGGAATGGGTAATGTTTATCACAAAATCTTAAAGCATCATCTTGTAGCTGACAAGACATTGGGAACGGCTGACCTCGATACAAGAGCGTTCAGCGGTGACGGCGGTCTCACACTCGTTGAGATGGCACCCTACGGTATTATAGGTGCAATTACTCCGTCAACAAACCCGAGCTGTACAGTAATCTGTAACAGTATCTGTATGTTAGCAGGCGGTAATGCGGTAATATTCAACCCGCATCCGCACGCAAAGAGAATTTCTGCATATGCAGTTGATCTCGTAAACAGAGCTGTTTTAGCGGCAGGCGGTCCTGAAAATGTTGTTGTTACGGTTGCAAACCCGACAATGGAAACATCAAATATGATGGTAAATCATCCGTCGGTTAAGATGCTTGTTGCAACGGGCGGCCCGGGCGTTGTAAAGATGCTTCTTTCATCAGGAAAGAAGGCAATCGGTGCAGGTGCAGGTAATCCGCCGGTAATTGTTGACGAAACAGCAAATATCGCTAAGGCGGCAAAGGATATTATTGACGGTTGTACCTTCGATAACAACCTTCCGTGTATTGCAGAGAAGGAAGTGTTTGCTCTGAGACCTATCGCAGACGAGCTTATCCATCATATGCAAAAGAACGGAGCATATCTCTTGAATGAGGCACAGGTAAAGCAGCTTGAGGATGTAGTTCTTGTATGGAGCAAGCCCAAGAAGGAAGGTCAGCAGCCTAAGCGTGTTATCAATAAGGACTGGGTAGGCCGTGATGCAAGAAAGATTCTTGCTCAGATTGGCGTGAATGCTCCGGAGAGCGTAAGATGTATCATTTGTGAGGTTGAATTCTCACAGGCATTCGTTCAGACAGAGCTTATGATGCCGATATTACCGATTGTCAGAGTAAACAACTTCGACGAAGCAGTTGAAATGGCAGTGAAGGCAGAGCACGGCAACCGCCATACTGCACACTTACATTCAAAGAATGTAGACCATATGACGCAGTATGCAAAGGCAATTGAAACTACAATCTTCGTAAAGAACGCACCGAGCTATGCAGGTATCGGATTCAATGCAGAGGGCTGGACAACATTCACCATCGCAGGTCCGACAGGTGAGGGTATCACATCACCGAGAAGCTTTACACGTTCAAGAAGATGCGTGCTTAGTGATGCACTGTATATTATCTGATAAAAGATAATAGATAAAAGATAATAGATAAAAGATATGATAAAAATTTCTTTCGGAATTTTTATCACAAAGGAGAGATGACCAATGGCTATTGATGAAACAAAGATTGCCGAGCTGGTGTCACAGGTATTAAAGGAAATGACAGGTCAGAGTGCACCTGCAGCTCCCGTATCAGCACCGAAGGCATGCTCATCGTGCCAGGGCGGAATTCCCAAGACAACAAGAGTTGCTATGCTTACAGGCTTAGGTAAGATTGAAGTTAAGGAATACCCGATTCCTGAGGTTGGCGATGACGATATATTAGTTAAGGTTGAGGGCTGCGGCGTCTGTGGTACAGATGCTCACGAGTACAAGAACGACCCGTTCTCACTTATCCCGGTAAATCTCGGTCACGAGGGTACAGGTGAAATCGTGAAGATGGGTAAGAACGTTAAGGTTGACTCGGCAGGCAAGCCGTTAAAGCTTGGTGACAAGGTTGTTACCTGTATGATTTTCAAGGACAACCCGGACATCACAATGTTTGACCTCAACAAGCAGAACGTCGGCGGAGCGGATGTTTACGGACTCCTTCCGGACGATGCAATACATACAAACGGCTGGTTCAGCGATTACATTCTTGTAAGAGGCGGCTCAACAGTATTCAATGTAAGCGACCTTGACCTCGATTCAAGAATTTTAATTGAGCCGTGTGCGGTTTTAATCCACGCGGTTGAAAGAGCAAAGCTCACAAATATTTTACGTTTCAATTCAAGAGTAGTAGTACAGGGCTGCGGACCTATCGGTCTTATCTGTATTGCAGTGCTCCGCACAATGGGAATTGAAAACATAGTTGCAGTAGACGGTAACGAGCAGAGATTAGAGTTCGCAAAGAGAATGGGTGCAAATGCAACTGTTAACTTTATGAACCACAAGGGCATTGAGGCTCTTGCAAACGGTGTTAAGGACGCATTCGGCGGCTATCTTGCTGACTTTGCATTCCAGTGCACAGGCTCACCGATTGCACACGCAAATATTTATAAGTTCATCAGAAACGGCGGCGGCTTATGTGAATTAGGCTTCTTTATCAACGGCGGCGACGCTCAGATAAACCCGCACTTCGACTTATGCGCAAAGGAAATCACACTTGTTGGTTCGTGGGTATATACATTAAGAGATTACGCAACAACCTTCGATTTCTTAAAGAGAGCAAAGGCAATCGGACTTCCGATGAACGACCTCATTACTCACAAGTTCGAGCTTGCTGATATTACTGAGGCATTTGAGACAAATATTGCTCAGAAGGGCTTAAAGATTGCAGTTGTAAACAAATAAGCGATTACAAAGCTTGCACTTTGCAATCTGAGATAATAGATAATAGAGAAGAGATAATAGATAATAGTTGAGGAAAATTTCCTTCGGAAATTATTATTTCATCTTAAAATCTTAAATTTAAAAAGGAGTTTTCCATATGCATGAAGCAATAGGTATTGTTGAAATGTTCGGCTTTGTAACCGCTATTTCAGCAGCAGACGCTGCAGCAAAGGCTGCCGACGTGAAGATCATTGCGATCGACTCAAATAAGCCGGCTGACCCGACTGTTGACGTACCGCTTATTATGGCGATAAAGATGCAGGGCAGTGTAAGTGCAGTAAGAGCCGGCGTTGAAGCGGCTGCAATGGAAGCACAGAGACTGTCAGGTCTTATCAACAAGCACATAATAGCAAGCCCGACTGACGATTCACAGAAAATGGCAGAACGTACAGGTGTAGGACGTGACAAAGTAGGTCATATTCCGATGAATGGCTAATGGAAGGAGATACATATGAAGGCATTAGGATTATTAGAAGTCAGAAGCCTTACAGGTGCAATCGAATCCACTGACGCTATGACAAAGACTGCAAATGTACGTCTTATCGGAACCGTAAAAATCGGTTCGGGACTTGTAAATGTGGTAGTAGAAGGCGATGTAGACGCTGTCAAGGCTGCGGTTGAAGCAGGTAAGAGAGCGGCAGAGGCTTGCGGCGAGGTATACGCATCACACGTTATACCCAGACCGCATGACGACATTGCAAAGATCCTGCCGTCATTCTATTAATAAAGGAGGGCGGACGAAATGGATTTTTCATTAGGACTTATTGAGGTGAGTGCGTTAGGACACGCAATCGTGGTACTTGACGATATGTTAAAGGTTGCCGAGGTTGAATTCGTAGCAACTGAAAGAAAGCTTGGCGGAAGATTGGTTTCACTCGTTGTAAAGGGTGAATTAACGGCTGTCAAGGCTTCAATTGACGCAGGTAAGGCGAGAGCGAAGGAGTTAGGCTGCTATAAGGAGTCAAACGTAATTGCAAGACCTCATGAGGAAATATTAAAGTTCCTTCATCTTGACGAGAAGAACGAAAAGAAGGTTAACTCGGAAACGGCTGCAACCCACGTCGGTGCGGTAGGCGAGAAGAAGGAAGAAGTAAAAAAAGCTCCGGCAAAGGCACCTGCTAAGAGAGGCAGAAAAAAGAAGGCTGAAACGGAGAAATAAGGCGAAAATTGCCGAAATTTTATCAATTTAGTATTGACGTATAACGTCAAAAGTATTATAATTAATAGTGTATAGGGGCAAAGCCCTAAATATAAAATTTTCAGGAGGATACGAAAATGGCTGTAGAAGCATTAGGAATGGTTGAAACAAGAGGTTTAGTAGCTGCAATTGAGGCTGCTGATGCAATGGTAAAGGCTGCAAACGTTACACTTATCGGAACAGAGAGAATCGGTTCAGGTCTCGTAACAGTTATGGTAAGAGGCGATGTAGGTGCAGTTCAGGCTGCAACAGATGCAGGTAGCGCAGCAGGTGCAAGATTAGGTGAGTTAGTATCAGTTCACGTAATCCCGAGACCGCACGGTGATGTAGAGAAGATTTTACCGGCTATTGATTAATTATAAGCCGTAAAAGCTTTGTCAGAGGAAAAGGCATATGCACTTTTCCTCTGATTAACATTCACTCCTAAGGAGGACACAATGGAAAGATTAGAAGATATAATCGCCCGTTCAGTCGTAGAAATCCTCAAGAAGCAGGAGCAGGACGAAGGTCTGAAGGTCGGCGTAAGTGCCAGACACGTTCACCTTTCACAGAAGGACCTTGAAACATTATTTGGTCCCGGACACCAGCTCACAGTTAAGAAAATGCTTATGGGCGATCAGTTTGCTGCAGAGGAGTGTGTAACACTCGTAAGTCCGCAGCTCAGAACTATTGAAAAGGTAAGAGTACTTGGACCTGTAAGAAAGCAGAGCCAGGTTGAAATATCAAGAACAGATACATTTACATTAAAGGTGAGTCCGCCGGTTCGTCCGTCAGGTGAATTAAAGGGCTCAGCACCGATTGCACTGGTAGGTCCCAAGGGCAGTGTGTTCTTAAACGAGGGCTGTATCATTGCAAATCGTCACATACATTTACCACCGTCAGAGGCTGACAAGTACGGAATCAAGGACAACGACATCGTTGACGTTGAAATTCAGAACTCAAAGCCGACACGTTTCTATAACGTGCAGGTAAGAGTGCATCCTGAGTTCAATCCGGAAATGCACATCGACACTGACGATGCTAATGCGTGTGCGATTAAGACGGGTGATCTCGTAAAAATCATTAAAAAGTAAGGACTGTTAAAAATGATTTTAGGCAGAGTATATGGAAGCGTTGTATCAACGCATAAGCTGGAGTCTTTGGTTGGCTCGAAGTTTATGCTGGTGCAGTGCATAGAAAACAATCAGCTTGTGGATAAATTCCTCGTAGCAATTGACGGTGTTGGTGCCGGAATCGGCGAGGATGTTATTATCGTGCAGGGATCGAGTGCAAGAATGGGTATGAAGGACCCGAACGCACCTGTGGATGCATTGATTGTTGGTATTTTAGACGAAAAACAGGTATAATTTGGAAGGATGAAGCACCATGAATCTTGAACAGCTTCAAAAAATAGTATATGAGGCAGGTATTGTCGGCGCCGGTGGTGCGGGCTTCCCGACTCATAGAAAGTTTTCCGATAAGGTTAAGCAGATAGTAGTAAACGCAGCCGAGTGTGAACCGCTTATGATGGTTGACCATCATATATTGGAGAAGCACTTCCAGGCTCTTGTTGATACGCTCAATTTACTCATTGATACAATGGGCGCAGACGAGGCAATTATCGGAATCAAGGGCAAGAATATGCACCTTCTTGACAAGGCAATTCTTGCATCAATCGAGGGAACAAGGGTTAAGGTTAAGACTATTCCTGACATCTATCCCGCAGGTGATGAGGTCGTTCTGACCTATGAAACAACGGGAAAGATTATTCCGGAGGGTGCAATTCCGGTTATGGTCGGCGTAATGGTAATTAACGTTGAAACCGTTTACAATATCTATAAGGCAGTGAATAAAAGCGAGCCGGTTATCTGGAAGTATATCACCATAGGCGGTGATGTGCCCAACGATATGACTATCAAGGCTCCGATCGGAATGAAGATCAGCGAGGTATTGACTGCGGCAGGCTACACAGGCTTTGAAAACAAGGCTGTAATTAACGGCGGCCCGATGATGGGTAAGCTTGTTGACCTTGAAAGTGACGTTGTAACAAAGACTACAAAGGGCTTATTGGTATTCCCGAAGACACATTCAATCGTGCAGAGAAAGCTCCGCCCGATAGACAGAACCTTAAAGCAGGCATCAGCGGCATGCTGTAACTGTACAATGTGTTCGGATATGTGTCCGAGACATCTTTTAGGCTACGATATCCAGGTACATAAGACAGTAAGAGCGGCATCACATTCAGTGATAAGCGATGCAGAGGCATTTTTACAGACCTCAATGTGCTGCGGCTGTGGAGTATGTACGGTTATCGGCTGTCAGCAGGGACTTGACCCGCAGGCGATTTCAATGTCAATCAAGGGACAGCTTGGTAAGCATGGCTTAAGACGTCAGAACAACAAGGCACCGGAAAAGGTGCGTGATATCCGTACTTCAAGACTCATTTCGTCACAGGTGCTTATAGACCGTCTCGGAATCAGAAAGTACGTTAAGGCGAGTGTCCCCAAGAACGATATGGTATTCACACCCGATACAATCTATATTCAGTTATCACAGCATGTAGGAAAGCCGGCTACGGCAGTAGTCAAGGTTGGCGATAAAGTAAGTGCAGGACAGATAGTTGCACAGACAGCCTACGAGGACTTGGGTACAACAATGCATTCAAGCATTGACGGCGTAGTTCGTGAAGTAACTGACAGATTTGTAATCATTTCAAGAAAGTGAGGGTGTAGAAGATGAAATCAATTGGTTTAGTTGAAGTTAAGAACGTATCGAAGGGCGTTGTTGTAACGGACGAAATGCTCAAGAGTGCGGCAGTTGATTTAATCAGCTCAGGCTCAGTATGTCCGGGTAAGTTCGTGACAATGGTTGGCGGCGAGCTTTCAGCAATTCACGCAGCTGTTGACAAGGCGAAGATTATCGCAGAGGACGCACTTATAGATACATTTGTAATAGGTAATCTCGGCACGAATGTTTACGAGGCTGTATGCGGTACGGCTGACGTTAAGAATAAGAGAGCATTTGGTATAATCGAGACATTCACTGCGGCAAGTGCAATCGAGGCGGCAGACGCGGCTGTAAAGAGCGGCGACATTGAGCTTATCGAGGTACGTGTAGCAAGAGGCTTAGGCGGTAAGTGCTTTGTATCAATGACAGGCGACGTTGCAGACGTAAGAGCGGCTGTCGATGCAGGTGCAATGGTTGCGGCTGAGCAGGGTGTATTGATTAATACAGAGGTTATTGCAAATCCGCATCCGGAGCTTTGGGAAGCGGTGTTATAATGAGATAAGGGCTGTTGCGAAAGCAACAGCCTTTTTTGGTGTTGGTGGTGGGTAGTGTGAATTTGGGTTTGTCGTTGGGACAATTCACAATTATGCTGATGCTGAATTGTTTGCGTTTCAAATTT
>JAZQHZ010000219.1:0-13314 GCA_045540855.1 Clostridia bacterium | reverse complement strand
CGGCATTCTTTTGCTTACTTTTCTACTGCTGCAGGTAGAAAAGTAAGTAGGGGTACCAACTGCATAACAATAAGCACTGCATAAGCAGGGGACAAAGTCCCGATGCACTGCATTAACAACTCCCCGACAAACCCAAATTTAATTATTTTTTGCAACGCAAAAAATTACCATAATTCCGAATTATTTGAATTTGTCGGCAAGCCGCTAAACCCAAATTCGAACTACCTACACATCAAAAAAGGGACTGCAATGCAGTCCCTTTATTCCGTATTAGTTACAGAAGCTGTATAAAATCTTAGCTGCCTGTGCTCTTGTTGCATTCTCTGCCGGAGCAAATGTGTCTGCTGTCATACCGTTGATAATTCCACCCATCTGGAGTGTTGTAACTGCATCAACTGCATATGCACCAATCTTGTCAGCATCTGCGAAGTCAACCTTTGCTGCGATTGCTTCAACTGTGATACCCTTTAAGTTTGCAGCTCTCATAACCATTACAGCCATATCCTGTCTTGAAATGAGGTCATTCGGACCGAAGGTTGTGCTGTCATAGCCTGTGATAACACCTGCTGCGAAGCATGTGCTCACATACGGAGCATACCAAGCGTCTGCCGGTACATCTGCAAAGCCTGCTGATGCTGCTACCATCGGAATCTCGAACGCACCTGCTACCATCTTTGCAAATTCTGCTCTTGTTACTGTTGCGTTCGGATCAAATGTTGTTGATGTTCTGCCTGCAACAATGCCCTTGTCAGCAAGGTAGTTGATTGCTACTGCTGCCCATGAAGCCTGGTCGAGGTCTGTGAACTCACCCTTAACTGTCGTATCCGGTGTTGTCACTGTCGGAGCCGGTGTTGCTGTAACTGCGCCAAGTGAACCAACATATGAGTTTCCGCCGCCTGAGCCCTTGCTGCCACCGCCTCCTGAGCTTGAGCCGCCCTTGCCGTCAACTGTAATTGCATGCTCATAACCATCCTCATTTACTGATGCACCTGATGTGAATGTAGCTGTGAGCTTACCCTTCTTATCATTTGCCGGACGTGTCACATCTGCCTCACCATTCTTGTTGATCTTAATGTTTGTGAGTGATGATGTCCATGTGATTGTTGAGCCGAATGCACCCTCTGTCGGGAGATCGAAGTCTGATGATACCTTATCATCAATATCCTCGAAGTTCTCTGCATAGTTAGCATCGAATCTTGTTACATATCTGTCATAGAGCATTTCCATAGCAGCACTGTAATATGTTGAATCCTCGATTTCATCAGCATCTGCCTTTGCATCGTTAGCAAGTGCATATGCAGTTGCTAATTCAACAGCCGCATCCTTAACCTCTTCCGGATCAAACTCTACGTTGATTGCATAATCCTTTTCAGCACTGTAAACCTTTGTGCCATTGATTGAATATGTAACTTCCTTTGTAAGTGTAACCTCGTTTGAATCCATATTGTCAACGTTGATTACACCGTCTGATGAAAGAATATCCTTATCTGATGTCTTCCACTCAATTTCCATACCCTTTGTTGATGATGAAGTGCTGAGATCAAGGTCAAATGTAACCTTTGTCTCGTTCTCCGGATCCAATGTTACTGTTGTAACCTTTGAGCCGTTTGTGCCCTTCGGTGCAAGTGTAACATTTGCAAGCTCTGTATCAACAAGTCTGTAAATTGATGTGTAGTAGTTTGCTAAATCAAGTGTGAATTCCTTTGTCTTTGATTCGCCGCCGTATGATACTGTTGCTGTTAATGTAACAGTTGTATTTTCCTTCGGGAATACTAAGATTGAGCCCTTTGCACCAACCTTAACAAGTGATTCATCTGATGATTCCCACTCGATTGTTGTTACCCACTCTGCCTCTGAAACTGCGAAGTCTCCTCTGATGATGTACTTATAAGCTGTACCTTCCTCGGTTTCAACTTCCTTCTTCTCTACCTGCGCAGCGTATAACTCGCTTGTGATATCAAGCTCAGCAAGAACAACATCTATAACGTTCTCTGCCTTTACATACTTGAGTGTGAACTCCTTTGAAGCCTCGAGGTCGCCGTTATATACTGTACCAACAGCCTTATATAACTTTTCCTCGCTTATTGAAGCCTTTGTTGAAATTGCAGTCTTACCTGCCGATAAATCCTCTGTTTCAACCCAAGTAGCACCGTCGTCTGTTGACTCGAATACTTCCCATAATACTGCATTGCCGCAGGTTGACTCCGGAACTGCGAAGCCCTCGATGAAGCTGTATGTTCCGTCATTGTTTAAATAAACTGTCTCTTCTGCGTTTGTGATATCGAGAGTTGTAGCCATAGCGTCTGTTACGCCCTGATCTGTTATCTCACCGATTGAATAATCGTCAAGATAGAATGTACCTGAACCGTTCTTATTCAATCCCCATAATGTCGGAAGGTCTGTTGTTGCTGTAAGGCTTACATATCTGCCGTCACAAACGATAAGTCTCTGACCGTCAAATACGTAGATTTCAACTGTGCTCCAGCCATCGCTCTTGATATCGAGCTCTGAACCGCTGTTTGAGCTTGAATCAGCTGCAACAACGATATCCTGATTACCGTCTGACTTAGCCTTGAATGTGATTACATACTCCTCCTCAAGCGGCTCAACGAGAGTGATTCTCGGACCTCTGCTTGTATCTGCGAATGTATCATAGTTAAGTCTCATTGCATTTGAACCGTCCACACCTACGCCTGATGCAATTGCAACCAAAGTATTAGCTGCAGCACCGCCGTTTCTTGATGATACGTTAAGCTCAAAGCCGTCTAATGCTGTATATGTCGGTGTTGCAACGTTGTTAAGGAATACGAGTGTCTTTACTGCCTCGTCATTGAAGTTGAACACATCACCAACCTTCGGCTGATACGGCGGCTCCGGTGACGGAGTCGGAATAGCTGTCGGTAATGCTGTGATGCTTGTTATCTGGAAATCGTCAAAGTAAACATCGCCTGAGTTAGCAAGACCTGATGTTGAAACCTTACCCCATACTACCGGAGCTGCCGGAACCTCATCCTCTACTACTGTTACATTATTTACATTGATAATTCTGCCTTTTCTTGTTACATAAATCTCAACGTCATTCCACTCTTCGCTGATAAGTCCGAGGCTTGCACCGTTAGTACCTGCGTCAGTTGCACTGTCGCTTACGTTACCAACCTGCTTCTCTGTCGGATACATCTTGAATGAAATCATATAGTTATCCTCGACCTCAGGAACTACAAATGAGAGTCTCGGTGTGTATAACGGTGATGTTGCCTTTGCACCTGTTGAAAGTGCAAGAGCCTTTGAACCGTCAACGCCTACACCGTCAACGATTGATGCACCTGTTGTTTCGTCGTTGCCGACATTTGCTCTTGTCTTACCGATATTGATTGCAAGGCCTTCAATATCAGCATAAGCATCCTGCTCTGTTGTCTGTAAATATATTAACGAACCCTCGTCAAGGCTGTTGAAATCGTTCTCAACGATTACTGAGCCTGCTGCAAGAGCCGCCATTTCATCTGCTGAAACTATCTCTGTATCCTCAGCCATTGCAAACGGTGTTGCAAAGCTTGCTGTCATTGCCAATGCACTGATAAGCGATACGAGCTTTTTATAATTTCTCTTAAGCATTTGCTGCCATCCTCCCTTTTTATTGAATATGGAGAGGGAGTCTGTGAGACTCCCTGTCTCCTCGATTTATATTTTATTAGTTCTCAAAACGGAATAAGAAGATTTCCTGTAATGAACCCTTATTTGCATATCTTACAAACGCATAGTCGCCTGCACGCTCCGGCTCATCGAAATCTACTACGTCTGAGATTGTTGAAATATTCTCTGTTGAGAGAACGAACTCGCCTGACGGCTCAATTACAAGTGTATCCATTGATCTTGCCGGATCGAATGTGAGCTTGTAAGTGCCGACTGTCATAACAGCCATTTCGTCAAGGTCACTGCCTGATACCATACCCATGTAGAGGTTATCTCTTGATGATGACTTACCCGGATCGCTCTCTGAGTAAATAGCATCTACATTGCCATCCTTAACCTGCTCAGCAAACTCTGATGCATCAACCATCATCATAAATACTGTACCGTTGTTGTCAACACCTAAGATATCACCAACACCGATGATGTCTGCAATTGTCTCTGCACCCGGATACATTGAAGCACCCTCTGATGTCATACCGTCAACTGCATCCCAAACTGCTGTTGCGTTATAGTCTCTATCGTTGAACTTCCCTACTCTCTTTGCAAGAGTTGTGTTAGCCTTTGTTGTGTATCTTACTTCGCTGCCGTTCTGGTAACCAACGATTGTGTATATAACCTCATCATCGTCATCCACGCCCTCGAAGATCTTCTTAACCATAAATAACGGGTTGTTATCTGCTGTACCGTAGTCTGTTGTCGGAGCAGCCTCGTCTGATGAACCAACGAATCTTACAACTACTGTCGGATATGTCTGCTTTGAGTCTGAGAACTCACCGAAGATACAATCCTTACCGATTGAATCTTCCTTATTTAAGTAAGCTGATGCATTTACTGTTGCAATTGAATAGTTATTTGCATCTGACATCTTGTCGTTATTGTTAGGTACTGTGAACTCAAGCATACCGTCCTTTAAGTAATAGCTTCCGAGCATATTACCGGTTGATGAGTAGTTTGTCATATTTGTTGTACCCATTGTTACTGCAGCCTTATCATAAATCTGCTCTGAATCGCTGTAATAGCTGCCCTTCTGGTAACCGTCCTCTGCTGCTGTTGCAACGTAGAACTTTGTAAGCTTATCCTTTGCATTTACTGAGAACTTAACAAGTCTTACCTGTGCCGGCGGCATTGCAACCGAGTTACCCTTTTCATCTTTTATCGTTCCACTTACTGATGCCACATTGAATGAAAGCCTGTCAAGCTTATCCATCATTTCCTTCTTTGAGTATGTTGTAGCCTCTGTTGCATTTGATGCCCAGTAGCTTACCTTATCGGCAAGTGCATACTCCTTAGTTGTGCCATCCTGTGTATATAATCTTACCATGTACTCGTCACCGCTGTCTGAGAGATATGTTGAAAGAACCCAGCCGTACTTCTCTGATGCTGTGATAACTGAGTCTGATGAGATGTAACCAATCTTATCATACTCGTCAAGCATAAAAGTACCCTCAACGCCTGTTGCTGCATCTGTTAAAGCATTAACGTCAACATTATAATCCTGACCGTTTACTGTTGCAACTGCGTATACGTCCTTCTCAGCCACTTCGAAGCTTGTAATCTTACCTGTGATTGAGTTGTCAACCTTTGAGAATACGAATACATCGTTGTTGAGATTTCTCTTTAATGATACAACGTTGTTCTTCTTAAGGTTCTTCGGCTTAGCCGCTGTACCGTCTAATGTAACTGTTACTTCCTTGTCGAGGTCTGTTGTGTCAACGTCAAGTGTAACAGCGATGTTGTTGATCTTACCTGTGATCTTCTTCTCTGTTGCAGCTGTGATAAGCATTGTCTCGATTGACTCTACGAACATTACGTCATACTTACCGTCGCCATCGTTATCAACAAGTCTTACTGAACCGAGAGCCGGCTTTAAGAACTCGTCAAATGTCATCTTCTTACCTGACTCTTCTGTGTAGTTTACACCGTCAAGACCGATAAGGTCAAATCTCTCTGATGTCTCTGCTGCTGCAACTGCATTGTAAACCTCAGCTGTGATGAACTCACCGTTGTAGATTACTGTTGCATCTGTTGTCTTGTATTCCTTGCCTGCATATGTCTCAATTATGCCCATACCTTCCTCGAAGCCTGTGAACTTCTCAATGTCAGTACCGTCAATTGTAACTTCCTTTGTCTTTGCAAGGTCTGTAAGGATTGCAACTACCTTTGCATCTGCCTTACCGTTATCTACATAATAATATGTAATCTTGTTACCAATGTACTTGTCTACATCTGTTAAATCGCAGAGGAATTCCTCACCGTCAATTGTAATCTGTCCCTTGCCCGGTGTTGTGCCTGCGATTGATGTTGTTGCTGTACCTGTTAAGAGGCCCTTCTCCTCGATTAAGTCAAACTTAGCCTTTGCAAGTGTCTGTGTTGACTCATAAATCGGCTGACCGTTCTCGTGTGTCTTTAACTCGTTGTACGGTCCGATAAGTGCGTTATAAACCATCTTGATGATTTCGCCTCTTGCCATAGCCTCGCCTCTTGTACCCTTAACGCTGTCAAGGAGTGAGAGGTTTGCTGCAGCAACTGCTAAATAACCCTCCGGGTAACCGCCCTTTAATGTTGCCTCGTTATCGTAGTTCATACCGCAAACAACCATCTTGACTGCCTGCTCATATGTAACCTCGCCGTCCGGAGCAAATGTACCGTCACCCATACCGTTGATAACACCCTCGTCTGAAGCTGTCTGGATTGTGTTTGCAGCCCAGTGTGATGATGTTACGTCTGTAAAGAGGTTTCTGTATGTTGATAATGATGATAAAGCTGTCATTCTTAAGATGATAGCTGCCATCTCTGCTCTTGTTACAGTTGATTCCGGCTTAACGCTTCCGTCATCATAGCCTGTGATTATTCCTAATGCTGTACAAAGCTCTAATGCCTTCTTATAATAAGCATCTGACTCGTACGGATCCGGTACCGGTGTCGGCTCCGGTGTAGCTGTCGGCTCTGCAGTCGGCTCAGCTGCCGCTTCCGGTGCTGCTGTTGCCTCTGTATCTGCTGCTGTTTCTGTCACAGCAGCTTCTGCTGTTGCAGTAGCTACTTCATCTGCCAATACAGCGATGCCTGATGTTGAGAATATAGCAATCGCAAGCACGCTGCAAAGGAGCTTTTTGAATTTCTTACTCATGAAAATCCCTCCATAAAAATTAATATAACAAAAATTGCTCTGCAATTTCATTAACGTGTATTATTTCCCGTCCGCATTTTTGCGTCTGAGCTTTTTTGCGTATTCTCTGTATTCCAAAGGTGATACGCCTGTGTATTTTTTGAAAACCTGGCTGAAATACTGCGAATTTGAGCCGAAGCCCACGCTCTCCGCAACCTCGTAAATCTTATGGCTTTCTCCTTCAAGGATACGGCTCTTTGCCGCCTCCATCCTCTTTTCCATAACGTAATGTGAGAAATTCTTGCCGGTTTCCTTTTTAAATATCTTTCCGAGATAGTCCACGTTGGTGTAAAGAATATTACCCGCAATCCAACGCAATGACAAATCCTCGTTATCTATATTTTCATTTATTATATGTATTGTCTCTTTCACCAGAGTACTGTATGTTTCACCGTTTTCGGGAATATTGAGCACCGCCAGCCTTTTTGCAGTCTCATAAAAAATTTCCTTTATTTCCGAAAGGCGTTTCGCCGCCATTATCCTTGCCGTTGCCGTAAGCATCTCCTCACTGACGTGATGAAGATTCTGCATAAGCATTTCGGAATACACTCTCACGAGATATTTTTTTATGCATCGCACACGTGGCTGTGCACATTTTATAAGCTTAAACAGACTGTCTATATACGTCTGTGCTGCTGAAACATCTCCCTTTGCAACCGCTTCAAGCGGTACATTACAGCTGAAATCCCTGTGACAGGGCTCGTATATCGCTCTGACAAATTTTGTTTCGCCGCTTTCCGTATAGAACACTCTTTCAAGCTGTCCCAGCAGTCTGTCATATGCTCCGAAAAGGTCGCAACCGTTGAGACCGTATTCATATACGCCGAAGAGCGGTATTTTTGTTTTCGCTGCGATTCTTTTTGCAAGTGCCTTGATTTCCTCTTCACCCTCACATTCAAGAACCGTAAGAATACTTCCACCCATATAACGGCAAAAAAGCAACGGTGTATTCACACCCTCAGCCCTGAAATAATTATACAGTTTTACCGGTTGGCAATCATCCTCACCCGGAATTGTGAGACAGACACAGAACAGTCTGCCCGGCGGAATTTCAATCGCCGCACGCTCTGCCGCGTCCTCCTCATCGGATATTCCTATCAGATGCCTAAACAGAAAATCATCACCTCTGAATGGCGACTTTTTTTCCGACAATACATTTTTTGTATCACTCATACAGTCCACTCGTTCCTTTTATCAAATTCTGTTAATTATATTATATCTTCTTTTTAACAAAAACACAAGTCAAAAATTATGGAAAAATAGTGAAAACCACCTGTTTTTTCATTCAATTTGTCCGATTTATTAATTTGATATCAAAACGAGCTGTTTTTGCCTATAAGCGACAAATAAAAATTGCCGAAGCCGGCAATTTTTATTTGCTCTCGCCTATTTCTTATTTAACAGTATACGGATTTGTTGTCTCCGTTGACTTATCAATTGTTACGTTTGTAAGGTCGTAATCATATGTGTTGCCTCTTACATATCCGAAGCACCATATTCTTACCTTATCACACTCTGCCTGCTGATATGAAGCATCCTCAACAAGACCGATAACCTTACCGCTCATATCTGAAACTGATACGCTTGTTTCCTGGAGCTTGTTGTTGATGAATATCTTTACTGTATACCATGTATCTGGCTTGATTGCTGCTACGTTCACTGATGATGAACCGTCACGCATTGTGATTTTTTCCGGAGTGAACGAAATTGTGTTTGCAAGGTAGTTAGTGTTTGATGTCGGGTCTGAGAATGAACCGTACATAAGGTTCATTAATCCCTGATGCATACGGATATCAAACTGGCAGTAACCAAATGTCTGCTGGAAGTTTGATGTTGTATCTCTCTGATACATATACATTGAGCCCGCACCGTCATTTGAGCCTGACTTATCTGAGTTTGTCCACATATTACAGTAGTTAACTCCTCTTTCCTCGTCTCTCATGTAGGTCTCATAGTGCTTGCTTGCTGAGCCCTTGCTTAACCACGGTGCACCGTCCTTGATGATACCCAAGCCATAGTATCCGTCACCAACTGCTCCACCCACTGCACAATCCTTGAAGTCTGAATTTGTGATGTAGGTAGCACTTGCCTCTGAACCGGCAATAAGCGGCATTACCGCACTCTGCACAGCCATTGCGCCTATCGCCAATAAAGTAATAAGCTTTGTCTTCATAATTCTTCTCCCTTTCTCTTACATAAATTTTGTATGAGCATACTTATTCATACTATAATTTTAACTTATTTTATATAAAATTGGTATATAAAAATCCGATAAATCTGTTCAAAAAGACGATTTTGAATTTTTACCAATTATCAGACAACTATTAATCTGACGTCATTCTTTTCAAGCTCCTGCGACCATTCCTCGTCAAGATTTACGTCCGTTATAAGACAGTCAATCTCACCGAGCGGTGCAATCTTTGGTACACCGAGCTTGCCGATTTTATTCTGGTCACACAAAAACACGCTCAGCTCACTGTTTGCCATCATTGTTTTCTTGATTTCCGCCTCTGCTTCAAGCGAATCCACAAGTCCTCTCGCAAGAGTTACACCCTTACACGAGAAAAAGAATTTATTCACAAAATAATTCTCACGTATATTCTTTTCCGCAGTACGTCCCGAATATGACATATTACGGTGGTTAAGCTCGCCTCCGGTGCATATCACGTTTATATGCTCGCAACAGCCAAGCTCCGATACTATTTTATTTGAATTGGTGATAATTGTAAGTCCGCGCTTGTCCTTTATGCATCTTGCAAGATGCAGTGCCGAGGTACTGGCATCAAGGAAAATCGTCTCTCCGTCACGAATCATCTTTGCTGCACGATGACCGATTCTCTGCTTGCCCTCAAAATTGACAATATCACGCTCCGCAAAGCCCAGCTCCGATTCGCTGTTTCCTGCAATTGTCGCACCGCCATAGGTACGGATAAGCACGCCCTGCTTTTCAAGCTTCAATAAATCTCCGCGGATTGTTTCGGTAGTCACGTCAAACATTTTCGCAAGCTCCAAAACAAGCACGCTTTTCTTTTCGTTAATAAGCTTTTCTATTTCGCTTCTGCGTTCAACCGCAAGCATCTCCTGTAACCATTAACCCTTTCTTAAAATCAAATCCAAACAATTTCCGTATATAGCAGAAATTTATTCAGACGACCGCTACGGTCGCTATTCTTCCGATCATATATATCATAATTATAACACGAAATCCGCAAATTGTCAATTATATTTTAGTGCTGCTTCTATTATTTTTTGCAGCTTATATTTTCCGTTTTTAATCCTCCCTTTTCCCTCTCATATACCGCACGTGCCGAATATGCCGCTTCGGGTGCATATTCTCTGCATTTTTGAACAGAAAATTCCGAATCCTTCCTTGCATAAATCACCCTGCCGAAGCTGTCGGAATAGATATAAAGGCAGAATTTTTTATTTTCCTCCGCTGCTTTATACTGCGTCCTGATTTTTTCATAAAGCGGCGGATTATTCACGATTGAGCCGTAACGGAAATGAATTTCGCCGTCAATACGGTCATTTTTACTGTTCATCTGCATCTGTGCAAGGATTTCGTTTCCCATATACCACGGGCTGCTCACGTCATTACCGAAGCTGTCGGTGCGGTAGTCGCCAAGCCCTATATAAAGCTTTGTATCACAGTTTGCAAGTGCATCACTCCACCACTTACCAAGCACCTCGTAATCTGCCGGAGCATAGCCACTGTACCAGTAAATCTGCGGAGCGATATAGTCCGTTATGCCGTCCCTTGCCCATTTAAGCGTGTCCGCATAGTGGTCAAAGTACGCACTTGAGCCTGCGGTTTCAGAGCCGTTTTCCATCGTGCCCTTATTTGCCCACACTCCGCAAGGGCTGACTCCGAAAACGCAGTCCAGCTCATCGTGAAGTGCCTTCACCAGTGCATAGGTATTGCTCCGCCGCCAGTCCTCAAGCGAGAGCCCCTGTCCGTATTTTGCATATGTTTCACCGTCAGGAAAATCCTTACCGGGATAAAAGTAATCGTCGATATGAATTCCGTCCACATCGTAATTCTTTTCAAGCTCCTTCGCACCCTTAACCACGTATTGAATAACCTGCGCAATACCAGGGTCAAGATATTTTCCGCCCTTATATTCCCTCACCCATTCAGGGTGAAGCATTGCTATATTGTTATCCGCAAGCGGATACGTACTTCCCGCCGCACTCACCCGATACGGGTTTATCCACGCATGCAGTTCAATTCCGTTTTCGTGAGCTTTATTAATCCAGTAATCAAGCACGTCAAAGCCGCCATCAGGCGGTGTGCCCTGCTTTCCCGTAAGATAGTAGCTGTAAGGATAGAGCGAGCTTTTATATATCGCGTCGCCGCTCGGACGCACCTGCAAAAAAATGGTATTTATACCCAAATCGGCACAATTTTTTATAATTGTATCCGTTTCGCTTTTTAAAATCTGCGGATCTGAAGTGGGAGATTTCGGAAAATCAAGATTTGCGGCAGTACAAATCCACACACCACGAACATTCTCGGCAAAAACAGGGTATTGAAACAGAATAAATGTAAATAATAAAATCAGCAGTTTTTTCATTTCGCACCTCGGACATTAAATTTTCACTCTATTTTATTTACAAATGGAGAAAAGTATGATATAATTATTCACAAATTTGGGTTTGTGTGTATAAATTTGTAAACAGGAATGTAGGGGACGATGCCCTCATCGTCCCGTCATTGTTACGCCGTCGGCGTAACAATGGGCAAATTTGGTATAATTTTGCGGGCTGATGAGGGCATCAGCCCCTACACTCCATCATTTTAACCACCCCGATAAACCCAAATTTCACAATTGCAAATCAAAGGAGATTTTTATGAGAGCAAGCGGTATACTTATGCACATTTCTTCACTTCCTTCACCTTACGGTATAGGCACAATGGGAAAGAGTGCGTATAATTTTGTAGACTTCCTCGCTGAGGCTAAGCAGACATATTGGCAGATTCTGCCTATATGCCCCACAAGCTACGGCGATTCACCCTATCAGTCCTTCTCAACCCACGCAGGCAATCCGTATTTTATTGACCTGGATATGCTTCTTGAGGAGGGGCTTCTTGAAAAGACTGATTATGCAGACCTTTACTGGGGCGATGACGATATTGAAAAGGTGGATTATTCAAATATGTACTTCCGCCGCTTCGATGTTCTGCGTAAGGCATATGAACGCTTCAAGTCAACCGACAGAAGCGAGTTCGACCTGTTCCTCGCACGTAACGAAAACTGGATTTCAAACTATGCACTTTTTATGACCATAAAAGGCGAAAACGATAACAAGTGCTGGCTTGAATGGGAGGACGGACTTAAAAGACGTGATCCTCATTCACTGTGGATGTTTAAAACAGAGCACGCCGACGAGGTGGAATTCTGGGAATTTTTACAGTTCAAATTCTTCGAGCAGTGGTTTAAATTAAAGAAATACGCCAACGAAAAGGGCGTACAGATTGTGGGCGATATCCCAATTTACGTCGCACTCGACTCGGCGGCAGTATGGGTATATCCCGACCTGTTCGACCTCAATGCCGACCTTGAGCCCAACTCCGTAGCAGGCTGTCCGCCGGACGCATTTTCACCGACAGGTCAGCTGTGGGGCAACCCGATTTATAACTGGGACAGACACAAGGAAACCGGCTATAACTGGTGGCTTGACCGCTTAAAAGCATCGGCTGAGATTTTCGATATGGTAAGAATTGACCATTTCCGCGGCTTTGACGGCTATTATGCAATTCCCTATGGTGATAAGACTGCCGAAAACGGCGAATGGAAAAAGGGACCGGGAATTGAATTTTTCAGATTTGTTTCAAGCCGTTTAGGCAAGCTCCCGATTATTGCGGAGGATTTAGGATTTTTAACTCCGTCTGTATTGCAGATGCTCAGCGAATCGGGCTTCCCGGGAATGAAGGTGCTTGAATTTGCCTTCGACCCAAGAGAGGAAAGCAACTATCTGCCCTATAACTATGACAAGAACTGCGTTGTATACGTAGGCACACACGACAACAACACAATAATAGGCTGGGCAAAGGAAATGGACGATGAAACACTGTCGTTCTGCCGTTCCTTCCTCGACCTTCCCGCCAAGGCATCGGATTCACAGCTGGTGTGGAAGTTCATAAAAACCGCCTTCGCCTGCGTAGGCGATACGGTAATCATCCAGATGCAGGATTATCTGGAGCTTGGCGAAGAGGCAAGAATGAACGTACCGTCAGTAGGCAGCGGAAACTGGCAGTGGCGTGCGAAGTCGGACAAGGTATTTTCGAAAAAGCTCGCCGCAAAAATTGCGGATATTACGAGAATATACGGAAGATGTGAACGATAAAACGGGGCGAAAGCCCCGTTTTATCGTAATGCGGAATTGTTTCCGGCACTTTAAATTTGGGTTTGTTGGGGAGTTGTTAATGCAGTGCATCGGGACTTTGTCCCCTGCTT
>JAZQHZ010000218.1:0-17060 GCA_045540855.1 Clostridia bacterium | reverse complement strand
ATGCCCGAAAATGAAATACCACCCGCTATGCGGGTGGATATTTATTTAGGTAATTATATTCAACCGCCCACAAATTACTTTATGGGAAGTGAAGGAGCATAAGTCGGAGGCCAAGCGTCTTAGGAAGACAAAATATCTCTCCAACTCCTTGGCTCACAGAACGACATGGCTACGATCCGACTTATGCCCGAAAATGAAATACCACCCGCTATGCGGGTGGATATTTATTTAGGTAATTATATTCAACCGCCCACAAATTACTTTATGGGAAGTGAAGGAGCATCCATATTCGGAGCTGCAATCTCTGCAACCTCACTACCGTGGTTAATACCGTCCGGTAACATCTGGCTCTCGCCGTTTAACGGCTGTGTGAGAATGAATGCGAATACTAATGACTTCGCAGCCTTTGCTCTTGTTACCTCTGCCTTCGGCTCAAGTGCATCACCACAAGCGATTGCACCTCTTGCGATACCCTGCTCTGAACGGATGAGACCTAAGTTATAGGCATCCTTTACCTTCTGGTAAAGGCTCTCGTCAAGCTCGTTTGTATCTGTTAATGCCTGCCAGCCTGTTAACGGAATATACGGTGAACCCTCATACTTGATGTTCGGGTCATAGTTCGGATCATCCGGTGACGGAACGCCGCCGTTCTGGTTCATATAAGCAAACTTGTTCCAGTCGCCATTTGCATCCTTACCCATTCTTAACATATAAGCATCGTAAAGAATTGCACCCATTGCCTCACGTGTAAGTGCGGCATCTGAAGGAATAACTGTCTTTTCAACGAGTCCCGGCTCAGCTGTAAATGCTGCACTTACATCTGCGTTGCCTGTAACTGTGAATGTGTATTCCTTAGCTGTTGTAACGTCTGCACCGTCAACAATAATTGCCTTGTTGAGGTAATATGTATCAGCAATAGCCTCTACTCTTACTAAATCACCCTCGTTTACAACAAGTGATGTTGTGCTCTGCGGATAATTTGTTGAAGCGTATGAGATACCGAATAATCTGCCTGTACCGCCTCTTGTATAGAACTGGTATGTGTTACCTGCCTCTACATTGAAGCTTACTGCATTATACTGATTTGACTGTGTCTCGCCCGGAAGGTCTGTATCGTTGATGTACTTTGTCTGTAAAACTGAACCTGATGCTGCATCAATAAGCTCAATCTTCTTATGGTCAACGAACATTAAGTATAATGTTAAGATACCGTCCTGCTTAGCATAGTATGTCGGCTGCTTTGTTCCGTTGTTACGGATTTCAATTGCTGATATTGAGATACCTGCATTTGTTGCAAATACTCCGTTCTTATCTGTCTTTTCAACGATTTCTGTCGGAGCAGTGAATGTGTAGCAGTCATTATCTGCAAGAACTGCACCCGAAGCTACACCTGCTGTAATATCTGTTGTCTGAGTCTTATATGCACTCTCGTTGTATACTGTTACAGTACCACCCTCTGCCTGAGTTACTGTTACTGTGTACTGACCGTCGCTAAGCTCTGCAACCTCTGCTAATGAAGCTGTGCTGTTAAGCTCTGCGTAAGTCTTTGTATAGCTTGAAAGTGAGTTTTCCTCAAGACCGAATGCCTTCTCAATACCTCTTGCATAGTCACCTACTGTGATTGTATCGTTCGGCTTGAAGAGGTTGTTGCTGTCCTTATGTAAAAGACCAAGCTGGAGTGACTTTTCTATGTTGTTTCTGTAATAGTAGTTGCTCTCTTCCTGCTTTGTTGCACCCGGTACTATGTCAACTGCACTTACGTCTGATGCCATTTCCGGGAATACTGCTGACCAGTCGCCTGATGCTGCAGCTGCTGCAACGTCATCTCTCATATATGTAACAAGCTCAGCTGCTATTGCCTTATCTGTATAAGTGTCAACCTCTGCTACACTCTGATCGTAGAGGCTCTGTAAGATAATTCTTGAGAACTGTCTTGCACCGCCCTCACGATAGTGAGTACCGTCGCCGCCTGCACCGTTTGCCGCATTGTTAGCCGGTGTTTCGCCTGCCTCTGTGTTGTTATAAAGGAACATTACTTCCTTTGCATCAAGCTTATCAAAGTAAGCCTTTGCACCTGCATAAAGCTCTGCAAACGCAACCTTATCATCTGATGCTGCCTTTGCACGTAGAAGTGCCGGTGAGTCAGGTGAGAAGCCGTTCGGCTTTAACTCGCTCTCTGAATACTTACCGTTACCTGTTCTTGGCATAGCTGATACCAGTACCGGTGTCATACCTCTTGCCTTGATAGCTTCAACGTACATATCAAGCCATCTGTTATAGCTTGCATTATTTGCCTCAAGATTGTCCTTTATTGTACCTGAACCTCTTGAGAATCTGTTGTTACTGATTGTTTCATCGTTATGAGCTGAGTGAATGAATACGAAGTCGCCCTCTCTGCCTGAAATAAGAACCTCATCGAAACGTCCTTCGTTATAGTTGCTCTTCATTGCTCTGCCGCCCATTGAATAGTTTACAACATTAACCTTATCAGCATCAAAGTAATCTCTGATTGTCTGTCCCCATGCGCTGATTGTTTCGTTAAATGTGTATGTCTTCTGTGTTGAGTCACCGATGATATAGATTGTCGGCTTGTCGAGAGCTTCCTTTATAGCAAGCGGAGTTACTGTAATCTTCTTCACGCCAACAGTCTGCGGAGCTGATGCTGTTGCAAGTGTTGTCGGCTCAATTTCGATTTCAACGAACTTTTCGCCTGTTGCGAAGTCATATGTCCATGTGTTGCCTGACCACGTAGCACTTACTGTTCTTGCCACATTACCTGCGTTATCCCAGTTCGATGTGCCTGTGAGTCTGCTTGCCTGCATACCTGTCGGTGCAACGTATGTATCAGCACTTGAGCCTGTTACCTCTACCTCTAAGCGGTATGCACCCGGAGCACCTGTGTCGATGCGGTAAATCAAACCACCGTTGTTGTAATCATCACCGTCATCACTGTTTGTCTTCTTGTGAAGATATGAGCCCTCTGACTCTGTTATTGTTGCTGCACCGTTTGCAAGTGTAATTGCACTTGCCGGAGCAACCTGTCTTTCATAGCCCGCCGGCATAATTGTACCTGACTTTTCTACAAAGCCCTGTCCTGCTTCTGCTGAATATACCGGTACCTCTGTTAATGTTGCGAAATCCACTGTTACTGCCTCTGTCATCGGAGCTGTTGTTTCCTCCGGAGCCTTTGTTGCCTCCGGAGCTGTCGCTGCCTTCGGGGCACACAGCGGCTTCATGGAACTGAGTGAATCCCAAACCATAACCTTATCTGCCTCGATGCCCTCGATTACGATTTCACCATCTGCAACCGGAGCTGACTTCATAGCAGTTAATCTGCCGTTTTCGTCATATGTTGCTGCTATTACAACGCCCTCTGTAATGTTTGCAAGTGTAACTATTGTGTTGCCGTTTTCAACAATTGCACTTACGATTTCCGGATCTGTTGACGGCTCTGCTGTCGGTTCCGGAGTCGGTGTCGGTGTTGCTGTCGGTTCCGGTGTGTTAACAACTGCACCCTCTATAATATCTACCTCGAAGCCTGCACAGAAGAGGTCACCACCGCCGTGCTCTGCGTTAAGACCTGTGATATAAATCACGCCCGGCTGAACGTTTTCGAAGTATGTAGCCATTGTCTTTGAGCCAACTGTTACAACACCCTCTGTGTCAACGATATCGTATCCGCCGTGTGTTGAACCTAAAGCAACGTATCTGCCTCTTGCTGAGCCATCGTCTGTATAAACTGTGATATTAGCCGGCTTTGCAAGGTTGATTGCAAATGTCTGCTGATAACCCTTAAGTCTTGATGAGTTTAATACAACTCTGTCACCGATTGTTGATGATCCCTTGTTTGAAGCATAGTTGTTACCACCGTGTGAGTAAACCTTGCCGTCTGCTGAAAGTGTATATGACGGAATTGCTTCTCCGTTGTTGTGATCATCTGAAATGAACACGAAGTCCTCGCTGATTTCTGCAATCGGCGGAACTGTCGGCTCCGGTGTTGCGTTCGGATCCGGTGTTGCTGTCGGTGCCGGAGTCGGTGTCGGTGTCGGAACAGGACTCGGTGTCGGTGTAGCTGTCGGAACCGGTGTCGGAGTCGGAGTAGGTGCAATGTTTTCACCAACTAATTCCTTATATGTAACTACAACGTTTGAAATTGTGTAATTATCTGTTGTTGCGCCCGGGAAGATACCCATAATGAGCTTGCCCTTTGCACCTGAAGCAGGATAGCCTGCAAATGTAAACGGTGTGTTTGCATTCTTATATGCACCGCTGTCTGAACCGTTTACCGTTACTGTACCATTCTTATAGTCAACTAAGCACGATACTGTATGTGCTACCGGAGCACTGTACTGACCCTGGAACTTACCTGTTACGTTAAGTGCCTGGTTATCTGTGTTTGATGAACCACTGAAGCCGCTTACACAGTCAATTGTATCAAGCTGCTCCCAGCTGTTGTTAATCTTCACTGCCATATATCTGTCAGGTGAAGCACCATTCTTGTTTGAAGGTGTGCCTGATGAGAAATCAATATATCCTACTGCACTCGGCTTTGCACCAACCTTAACGTCAAGTGAAACCTTAACGCTGTCTGATGTTTCGATACCCTCTGCACCTGCAGCCTTAGCAAGAGCTATAATATCATATGTCTGGTTTCCATTTGCTGCTGAAGTTGATATATTAAGTGTAACTGTTGCGTCAACACTCTTCTGAGCTCTGATTTCAAACGGAACTGTTTCGCCCTTTTCACCCTTTACTGTGATAGTATCACCTACCGGGCTTACGATTGAGAAGCCGTCGCCTACTGAAAGGAGAGTAACATCGTACTCACCTGAGGGAACATCCTCAATAACTGCTGTTGTTTCCTTCTGATCTGCAGTTGTTGCAACTGTCTGCTCCTTAATGAGTGCTCCGTTCTTTGTGAGTGTAAGCTTATATTCGTTTGCACCCTCTACTGACTGGAGTACCTTCACAGAAATATCAAACACGTTTTCTGTATCTGTTGTAGGATTGATTGTAACCGCTACTTCCTTCTTGTCACCGTAGCCGTTTGAAGTATCTCTTGCATAGAGAACTACTGTTGTGTCGATTGCAGGCATACCTGCAGCCGGTCTGATTACCTCAAGCTTGCCATCCTCTGTTACAACAGCATTGCTTGAAGCTGATTCCCACTTATACTCAACGCCTTCCGGTGCTGTCGGTAAATCAACAACTGTTTCACTACCCTCGGGAACTGCAACCGATGCACTTGCTATTGCTGCGTCAACCTTAGCAAGGTACGGAGCGAAGTTCATCGGATCCCAGCTATCCTTGCGGTTGCCGTTTGCAGCTGCGAAGTAGTTTCTCGGGTTGAATTCAAGCACCTGCCACTCATCAATTACTGTACCCATACCGAAGCCGCCCTCTGAAACAGGCTTATTTACTACTCTCTTTGAGAAGTCAATCGGAGTACCGCTCATGTTTGTTGTGCCGTATTCATATAATCTGTGCAAGCCCTGCTCTGCGTTGAAACGTCCCCATCCCTTAGCAGCAAGCACGAACTTTGAAGCACCGATTGATGCTGTATCGTCAAGTACTGTCTTGTAATATGTTGACTGACCGTTACTGTTCCATGAACCACCAAAGTTTGATTCACCGGCATTTGCACGTACGTTATATACTGTACAGTTCCAGAATAAGTAACCGTAAGGTGTTGTTGTAGGTGTTGACGGAACTGCAATCGGTGAGCCGTAAACCTTATCTGAGAAGCCCTCAAGACCAAGCTTACAGTTATCAAATACGCAGATACCACTACCATAGATGTAGTCTGTACCACCAATGAGGTCACAGTTCTTGAAGTAGTTTCTGCCGTTTGCTACATAAAGTGAGTCCTGATTACCCTTTAATCTGATATTGTCAAATACAATTCTGTCACCGTTTGATGAAACTGCGTGGCCTCTCTCGTTGAATGCACTACTTCTTGCAAGCCATACACTTTCACCTGCTGTGAATGTACCGCCTGCTGCTCTGTATGCCTCATACTTAGCCTTGTCTACTGCACCCTTGCTGTCAAAGATATCAGCAGTCGGTCTGACCTCTTCTGTGTACTCGTTACCTACTGTAAGTGCACTACGGTCAGGAAGATTACTTCCCTCATTAGGAGTGATGTGACCGTCCTTCTCTCCCTGAGTTACCATAACCGGTAAGCTGTTTACGATATTGATGTCTCTGATTGTGATATCCGATGAACCGCTCTTTGTGATGAGTGTTGCCATCTTATCCATACCGCCTGTGTTACCAAGGTGTGTTACGCCGTTTGTTGATACATTCTTATGTACCTCGCCGTTTAAGTCATAGTATGAAATTGTTGATACACCTGTCATTGACTGACCTACGTTGTATCTTGTAAACTTCTCGTCACCCTCGTTATAACCGTTCCAGGTTTCGTCCTTTGACCAGTCAATAGTCGGGTCATACTCACCCTTTAAGTTTACGTTTGATGCTGAATAGTTTGTGCAGTAGTACCAGTGTAAATCTACTACGCCCTCTGCGCCCGGAGTTTTCTGGAGTGTGATGAACTTTGAACCACTCGGGAAAACAACCTGCTCTTCATAATCGCCCGGGTCAACATTAATTGTAACCATATCCTCTACGCTCTGCGGCTTCTGCTCAACTGCATTTGCTACGGCCTCTGAAATAGTTGCATAATCATAGCCCTCGCCCTTACCTACTGTAAGAAGCTTCTTAGGCTCAGGCTTCTCTACGGGAGTCTTGATATAGAGTGATGAAACCCAGAAACGTGCATTTGACTGTGCACCGTTTGTTGATGACTCGAATGAGAATGTAAGAGTTGTAGGCTCTGTACCCTCATAGTTCATAGTAATAAGTGAGCCATCTGCATACGGACCCATTGAACCGTCCTTCATACCCTGTCTGTCACCTACGATATCATCCTCAGTGTCAACAACATTGCCGTTTGCATCCTTAAGCACTGCCTTAAAATCCGAGAAGCAGCTTATTGTAAATCCAATTTCAACCGGACCCGGAACCTGCATAATAACAGGACCTGTTCCCTGCATACCTGCGCCGTTGTCACTCTTCATATTTTTGATAATAACATAACCGTCTGCAAGAGTCCAGTCCTGAGTTGTTGTACCGATTGCACCGCCCGGTGTCAAATCGAACTGATAGTCGATTACACTCGGCTGTGCCGGCTTTTCCTTGAAGGTTACTGTGAGTGTAACATCTGACTCAGGCATATTGAAAGCATATGCATTTACCGGAACGCTTGCGTCGTTTGCATCCTTTACAGAAATTTCGTCAATTACATAGCCCTCGTCCGGAGTAGCTGTGATTGTAATCTTCTGTCCCTTAAGCTCCTTGTCCTTATCAACCGATACCGTACCGTTCACAGGCTCGGTAATATTTACATTATAATATGTAGGAATCTCCGATGCGTCGATTGACTCTACTGCGTAGTAGCCAACATAGCTGCCGCCTGAAACAGTAAGAGTTGTCGGCTCTGTGCCTGCATAATAAAGAACTGTTACATATTCGGGATGCTCTGCTGACCAGGTACGTCCTGTCGATGATGTGTTTGCTTCAGCAACCACATTGCCGCTTGCATCCTTAACTGTAACAAGACTTCCGAAATAGCAATCACCTATTGAAATCTTTGTCGGTCCCGGTACTTCAACTGTCATTGTACCCGGTACCACGCCGTACTGATTGCCGTGGAATCTGTAACCCTTAAAGTTAAGAACTGCGTCTGCTGCTCCCACTTCAACTCTCTTAAGGTCTGATGTGAGACCGAAGTCGGCAATATTTCCCCACTGTGCCGAGGTTTCCTCAACAGTGAAAATACTGTTATTGCCCTGCTGATTTGTAAAATCAACTGCGATATTGACTTCTCCTGCTGCACCCACTACGGTTATACCTGAAATCATCGACATAACCATTGCAATTGCAAGTATTAAAGAAGTAATTCGTTTCTTTAACATTTGATTTTCCTCCTTAAATGCTTTAAAAGCTTAATTTTTTTGTTTCTTTGCACTCACTGTCCGCATGATGAGCTGCGAAAAAAACTTCCTTTTTATTATTATAGCATAAAGGATAGTAATTGTATAGTGCCAGTATTTCTTTTTTGTTGTATACCAGTAAAAAAATAAGGGTACCATTGGCACCCTTTAATCATTCTTCAATCTCTACTTTTACATCAAACGCACTCTCACCTATTCCCACATCCGAATCGTCACTTTCCGGTGTTACAAGCTCAAGGCGGTTAATTGAAACCTCGTATGCTGTTTTTGTTATAACCTCATCTTCACTGATTCGCTTCTGATAATTTCTTGACTGTATTCTTCCCCATATTCTAACATTTTCGCCTACCGCAAGATTTTTTGCATATCTCGCATTTCTGCCCCAGGCTATCACCGGGATATAATCCGACTTGTTATAGCTGCGGTTTACCGCAAGCAGAAGGTCTGTAATTTCCCTGCCGAACGGCGTGGTACGGTAAATCGGTGCTTTGCAGATATATCCGTTAAGATAAAGCCTGTTCGGGTTCTTTATCTCCTCCTCGCAGTGCATAATATCCTTCGCAAACACCGTTAATATCAGCTTATTGGCACCCTCCTCGGTATTGTTATATGACCTGAACTGTCCCGACACAACTACACTGTCACCTACACAATACTCTCCGTCCATTATAAGACGCTCCGAAATCATCACCCGTATATCGTCATATGTACCGCTAAGCCTCGGCACTTCAAGCGTAAAGGTATAGAATTTTTCTGCATAGATTTCGTGATTCAAAACAAATTCGTCCTTAATCACACCCATAATTTCTGTTTGGTTGTTTGTAATATCCATTTTCAATCCTCCTTAGTTCCAAGAGCTTTTGCGCTCATTCCTGTTATATATTTATATGTCAGTATCTTGCGAAATATTCCTAAATTATCCTATAATAAAAGTATATCACACAGTTGTGACGAAATTTCGGTTTACTTTTAAATTTTTTATATCTTTTTTGTGAACAAATTTTAAATAAGGGTGGATTTTTCTTTTGGGATATGCTATAATTATAGCAAACATAAATTAAGGAGAAACAAATGTCATTTATTGAAATTTTACTTATAGGAATAGCACTGAGTATGGATGCGTTTGCAGTATGCCTTTCAAGCTCAATGGTTTATACAAACCTTACGTCGCAAAAAAAGCTTGCAATGCCTGTTGCATTCGGACTTTTTCAGGGGCTTATGCCAATGGCGGGTTTTTTCCTCTGCTCAATATGCGCTGATGCGATAAACAAGTTTTCAGGTCCGATTTCACTTGTTATACTTGGCTTTATAGGCGTAAATATGCTCCGTGAAGGACTTTCACCCGAGGAGGATGCCCCGGTAAAGGAGCTCACATTCAAGGTGCTGATATTCCAGGCAATCGCAACAAGCATTGATGCGTTTGCAGTAGGCGTATCCTTCGCCGCTCTTAACGCACCGATTTTCACTGCTGCACCGATTATTGCAGTTACAACCTTTATTTTAAGTATGATAGCACAGCTTCTCGGCAACAAGCTCGGCGAAAAATTAGGCGACCGCGCAGAGATATTAGGCGGAATTATACTTATTATAATAGGCATCAAGGCTATGTTTTAAAGCTCAGGGCATCCTTTTAAGGATGTCTTTTTGATTTTTTTATAAAAAAGTGAATAAAAATGGCACACTTTTGTGTCTTATAAGTGAAGAGATAAAAATCAAAGGAGGAAAATACTATGAAAAAGACACTATCTTTATTACTTTGCACCGCACTTCTTGCCTCAATTCCGGTGGCATACTGCTATGCACCCGAAACGGCAGATACCGCTAAGGAATTGCAGATTCTCGAAGGCGATGAAAAAGGCAACCTTAACCTTGACGGATACGTTACACGAGCTGAAATGGCAAAAATTGTGGCTACACTCTATAAGGACGCTTCACGTCACGATGTTTTAAAAACCTTTTCAGACACAACCTCTCACTGGGGCAAGTCGTACATTGAGGAAGCCGCCGCACTCTCGCTTGTAAACGGCTTTGAGGACGGTACCTTTAAGCCTGATGATAACGTTACATACGAGCAGGCAATCAAGATGATTATAGGCGGCAACGATTGGGCACTCTACCCTGTTGACTATATTTCGTTTGCACTTGAGAACGGACTGTTGGAAAATGTGGACGCACTTCATGGCGAATACATAAAGCGAGGTGACGTGGCACAGATTATTGTTAATCTTACAAATGTCATTAAAGAGGACGGAATAGAGGAATATTATTTATATCCGGGTGTGCATAATCTATATCGAAAATATTTCCCTGATACCGATATTTATTATGATTATGAATATGTAGGTGCCGCTAAATCCTACACCTCATCAGGCGGTGGCAGTGTAGGTACAGTTGCACCCGGATCAGTATACACTCCGGCAGATAATGCAATGGCAGATTCTGCCGTTATGGAATCCGCTTCGTTATCCGCAGGCGGCAGTGGTGGCGGAAGCAGCTATAATGCGATGCTTATACCAAATTCGCCTTCCGAAGGAAGAGTATATGATTATGAATATTTCAACACAGAAAGCTACACTGCAAACGAGGAAAACATCTTCAAAAATGCGGCTTTATCACCCTTGTCGACCTTCTCAATCGACACCGATACTGCATCATATTCAAATCTCCGCCGCTTCCTGACCTACGGCCGCAAGCCGGAAAAGGGCTCAATACGTACAGAAGAGCTTATAAACTATTTCGATTACGACCTTCCACAGCCGACAGACGGAACTCCGTTCTCGGTTACAACCGAAATTGCACAGTGTCCGTGGAATGACGGTAACACTCTTGCGATGATTAATATCCAGGGTGAGGAAATAGTCGAACGTCAGCCGCAAAATCTCGTATTCCTGCTTGACGTGTCGGGCTCGATGTATTCCTATAACAAGCTTCCGCTTGTAAAGCGTTCAATGGAGCTGTTATTAAGCAAGCTTGACGAGCGTGATACAATTTCAATCGTGACATATGCAAGCGGAATCAGTGTGGTTGCCGACGGTATAAATGCAGGCGAAAAGGATACGCTTATGAATGCAATCTCCAATCTGCACGCAGGCGGCGGCACAAATGGTGCAGGCGGAATTCAGCTTGCATATGAACAGGCTCAAAAGCACAAGTGCGACGGAAACAACCGCATAATTCTCTGCACTGACGGCGATTTTAACATCGGTATTTCAGACAATGACGAGCTGAAGGATATGATTTCTTCAAAGCGTGACAACAATATTTTTATAAGCGTACTTGGCTTTGGAATGGGCAATTACAAGGACGACAAGATGGAGCTGATTGCTGACAACGGCGACGGCGGCTATTACTACATTGACTCACTTCGTGAGGCGAAGAAGGTATTATCAGACGAGATGCTCTCAACTCTCTACACAATCGCAAAGGACGTTAAAATTCAGGTGGAATTTAACCCTGCACAGGTCAGCGAATACAGGCTTATAGGCTATGAAAACAGAATGTTACAGACCGAGCAATTCGATGACGATACAGTGGATGCAGGTGAATTGGGTGCAGGTGCATCGGTAACAGCATTTTACGAGCTTGTGCCGGCAAAGGATGCAAAGGCTCATCAGAGCAAGGCAAGCGAGGAGCTTCGTTATCAGAATGTGGAATATGCAGATAACGGCGAGCTGATGGCAGTTAAGCTCCGCTACAAGCTCCCGACAGGCGGCGACAGCATTTTAAAGGAATACCCGGTTAAAAACGAGCTTATAAGCGAAGCAAGCAATAACTTCCGCTTCGGTGCGGCTGTTTGTGAGCTTGGTATGATTTTAAATGAAAGTGATTATAAGGGCAATTCAAGCTATGACAGCATAATCGACCTTGCACGAGATAGTTTAGGCGACGATAATTTAGGCTTCAGACGTGAGTTTGTTCAGATGGTTGACTTACTCAGATTTGTAAACAGATAAGCAAAAGGGACGGCATTTGCCGTCCCTTCAGCTTATAAACTTTTTCACCAATTCCATTGCCTCATCAAGTGCATTATCCGCATTAAGCCAATGGATTCTTTCATCTCTCCTGAACCACGTCAGCTGACGTTTTGCATATCTGCGTGAGCTTTGCTTTACTGTTTCTACCATTTCTTCATACGAAATCGCACCGTCAAGATAGTCCATAACCTCTTTATAGCCGATGCCCTTCATCGAATTCAGTTCCTTTGTATAGCCCTTATCCATAAGACCTCGGACCTCGTCTAAAAGTCCCTCATCAAGCATTATATCAACTCGCTTGTTAATACGCTCATACAGCACTTCTCTGTCCCAGCTTACGCACAGCATAAGCGGATCATAGCGAGAGTCGCGCTCCTTAGTCATTCTCTGATGCTCCGAAATCGGAACACCCGTCACACGGTAGAACTCAATCGCACGTATGATACGCCGCAGATTGTTCGGGTGCAGTTTTTTTGCGCTTTCCTCGTCGAACTCCGCTAAAATTCCAAGCAGCTTTTCGGCACCTTCCCTTTTAGCAAGCTCCTCAAGCTCTGCACGCATTGCATAGTCCGTATCAAATTCACCAAATGTCACATCGTCCACTACGGAATTGATATACAAGCCCGTGCCGCCGCACATTACGGGAATTTTCCCACGTGAAGCTATCTCTGCAATCACCTTATGTGCCTGTTCAGTATAGTCCGCAACGCTGTATTCATCGTCCGGCTCTAAAAAATCTATCATATGATGCATTGCCTGACTGCGTTCCTCCGTCGTTGGCTTTGCCGCACCAATGTCCATATATTTGTAAATCTGCATGCTGTCCGCACCGACGATTTCGCTGTTTATTGCCCTTGCAATTTCAATTGCAAGCCCTGTTTTTCCCGATGCGGTCGGCCCTGCTACTACTATAAGCTTCTGTTTCATTACGTTATACGCTTGAATTCCTTTTCAATTTCCTTCTTTGTCATACTGATTATAATCGGTCTGCCGTGCGGACAGGTGTTGATGTTTTCCATACGGAAAACATTCCGCACAAGTGCTTCCATCTCCGCTTCACTCAAGCGATGATTTGCCTTTATTGCCGACTTGCACGCAACAGTATAAAGCATACGCTCATATTTCTCTGTCACAATATCGTGCTTTGCATCCGAGAAATTAGTCACAAGCTCAATTATAAGCTCCTCTACCTCGCCTGCATCCAGATCGCCCGGCACACTTCTTACTATCACTTCATTTTCACCGAAGCGGTCACATTCAAAGCCCATTTCATACAGTACCTTCTGCCACTCATCAAAGTCCGCAAGCTCTGTCGGAGTAAGGCGTACTATCACAGGCTCAAGCATAATCTGGCTCATCACCTGCTTTGCGGCAATATCACGACGCAGCTCCTCATATTTGAGACGCTCGTGTGCGGCGTGCTGGTCTACCATAAGCAGCTTATCGTCCTTTTCAACAAGGATATACGTGTCAAAAATCTGTCCTGCAATGCGGAAATATTCGTCGATGAATATGTTTTCTTCCTTAGCTTCTTCCTTGATTTCAGGCTCTTCCTTCATTTCAGTTGCAGCATCATTGAACTTAAATCTGCCGTTTCCGAGCTTTTCAATGTAGGCAAGCTGCTCTGCCATACTTCTCGGCTCCGGCATAACCTCAATACCAAATTCGTCCTTCTTCGGCTTTTCCTCAATAACCGGTGCCGCCTCTTCAAACACAAAGGTCTGTGTCGGCTTTTTAATTTCCGGCTTTTTTTCCGGCTTTATCTCCGGCTTCACTTCCGGCTTAGGTGAAATATATGTCGTTTCCTCGTCCTTGATTTCTATTTTCTTAAACGTCGGAATCTCCTTCTTAACAGTGTGCAAACCCGACTTGCGTTCAGGATATTCACGTACGGTCTTAGGTAAATCCTTAACCATATCGCTGAGGTTTATCTGTTCCTTTGATTCGTCACGTTCAAATAAAACCTCGCCCGTTTCCTCGTCAACTCTTGTTATTTCGGGAACGTTGGGAATTGCATAAAGTGCGTTTTTAACGCCGTAATATACCGCATTTCTGACGTCCTTCTCGTTTGCGAACTTAACCTCAAGCTTTGTCGGATGCACGTTTATATCCATAAGCTCCGGCGGAATTTCAATGTTCAGAACCGCCACCGGGAACTTGCCTATCATAATCTGATTTTTGTAAGCATCCTCCACTGCACGGATAACCATTGCACTCTTGATATAACGTCCGTTCACGAAATAGCTCTGATAATTTCTGTTCGGGCGGCATACATTACCCTTGCCGATAAGTCCCGACACACGTATGCCGTTCGCAGTGTAATCCACCTCAAGCATTCCGTTGGCATAGTCCTTGCCGTAGGCGGTGTATACCGAATTTTTAAGGCTGTTATCGCCGGGCGAAAACAGCTTTTCCTTGCCGTTTACAATGAGCTTGAAGGAGATTTCGGGATGTGCAAATATGAAACGGGTGATAATATCGGTGATATATCCTGCCTCTGTTGCATCCTTTTTAAGGAATTTCAGACGTGCAGGCGTATTATAGAAAAGATTCTCCACAATCACACTTGTACCGTCAGGGATACCTGCCTCTGCTGACGAGAGAATTTCACCGCCGCAGCAGGTCACGCAAATTCCGTCATCGTTTGCCTGCTTTGTATAAAGGCTCACCTGTGCCACCGCACCGATTGACGAAAGAGCCTCACCACGGAAGCCAAGGGTATAAATTGCGTTCAGGTCCTCATCCGTTGCAATCTTACTGGTAGCGTGACGCAAAAAGCAGATTTTTGCATCCTCCTCGCTCATACCCTTGCCATTATCACTGACACGGATATAGCTCACGCCGCCGTTTGTGATTTCCACAGTAATGGTAGTGGCATGTGCGTCAATACTGTTCTCGACAAGCTCCTTAACAACGCTCGCCGGACGTTCAACCACCTCACCGGCTGCAATTTTATTCGACAGCTCCGTATCAAGTACGTGAATAAGTCCCATTTGTCCCGTCTCCTTCGCATAATTATCTATGATATATTATACTATATTTGTCGGGTAAAGTCAAATATATTTTTCAGCAAAAAAGAGGTGCATTGCACCTCTTTTTAAAATCAATCCAAATGGAATACAAGGTCTAAATCAACCGATACCGGGCTGTTGTCCGGATTTGTTTCCATAATCGGTGCCATAAAATCCCACCACTTTCTGTTGATAGCAGTGTCTGCACCCTTTGCCCATAGCTCCTCGTCCTCAATCTCGATATAGCCGTAGAGAACCATTGTTTCCTTATCAAGGAAGATTGAATAGTTCTTGCCGCCGTGCTCGTGAATCATATCCTGCATCTCCGGCCATAACTCGTTGTGACGCTTCTCGTACTCCTCAGCCATACCATCGTAAAGCTTCATCTTAAAACCCTTGTGAATCATTTTAAATTCCTCCCTTTATATAAATTTTTATTAACCTAATTTCTTGACCGCCTCAATAGCAATCGCACACTCTACCCTCTTCTTCTCGAACTCGCACGCAAGCTCATAGGGCTTGTTTATATCACCGTTGAAGTTCCACGCATTCGCACTGCAACCGCCACTGCAATAGAACTTCGCAAAGCACTTCTTACACTTATCCTTTGTATAGATATTTGAATTTTCAAAGTAATCAACAATATCCTTCTTAATCTCGCCGTCAGCAACGCTGCCCATCCTGAAGTCCTCGTTGCCCACGAACTGATGACACGGATAAATATCGCCGTTTGCCGCAATTGCAAGGTATTCGTGACCTGCGCCGCAACCCGAAAGTCGCTTGATTGCACACGGTCCCTGGTCGAGGTCTACCATAAAGTGGAAGAAATTGAACCAGTTTCCGTCCTTCCAACGCTTTACATATTCCTCTGCAAGCTTCTCATACTCACTAAATACCTGCGGAATATGCTCCTCTGTCAGGGCATAGTCCTCACTGTACGGTGCAACCACCGGCTCAACACTCGTCTGCTTGAAGCCAAGGTCAGCAAGGTGAATTACGTCCTTTGCAAAATCGGGATTATATGCTGTGAATGTGCCGCGCACATAGTAATTGTCCTGATTACGGCTCTGTGCCATCTTCTTGAACTTCGGCACGATTGTATCATACGTACCGCTACCGTCCACACGGAAACGCATACGGTCGTTTGTTTCCTTTGTTCCGTCGATGCTCAAAACGACATTTGACATATGCTCGTTTATGTATTCCTGCTTCTTATCGTCAAGCAATACGCCGTTTGTTGTGATTGTGAAACGGAAGTTTTTGCCGTGCTTCTCGCCCTGCTCACTAGCATAATCAGTAATTTCCTTGACCACCTCAAAGTTCATCAGCGGCTCGCCGCCGAAATAGTCAATTTCGATATTTCGTCTGTTTCCGCTTGATTTGATAACAAAATCAATCGCTCTCTTACCCGTCTCAGCACTCATCATACCACGACAGCCCTTGTACTCGCCAGTATCCGCAAAGCAATATTTACAACGAAGATTGCAGTCGTGTGCAATATGCAGGCAAAGTGCCTTTACAACCGACTGCTTGTTCCAGTTTGCGGCAATTTCCTCATAGAAATCGTCGCTGAAAAGCTGTCCCATTTTGTGAAGTTCGCAGATGTCCGAGTAAGCATCACAGATGTCCTGTGCATCATACTTGTCCTTCAAGCCCTCGACTATAAAAGCGGGGCACTCATTTTCGGGCATAAACGGCTCCAATGTGTAGTCAAGCACATCATAGAGCACGTCATCCACCACGTGGACAGCTCCCGAATATACGTCTAAAACAATGTTTTTTCCTAATAATTTATATTTATGTATCATTTCTGCTCCAATATGTTCAATAAATTTAAAGGGCAGATTTCCTCTGCCCTCATATTTTCAAGCCGATTTTCCTTTTGGAAAAATGCTCTAAGCAGATTGCCTTTATTTTATGCGACGGCGTATGCTGATACTCCGAGCAGAAAATAAAGGTGAGATGCAACGAGCATTTTTTCAAACTTATTCAGCGTGCTCGCACTTCTGGTTAGCTACTGTGCATGATGTCTTACATGCTGACTGGCATGATGTCTGGCA
>JAZQHZ010000217.1:0-3100 GCA_045540855.1 Clostridia bacterium | reverse complement strand
AGGATATAACCCATTTATGGGTGGCAAGTAACAGTTGCATGGCTGGCAGGCCAATAAAAAGCGCACTTGTGCGTTGCCAGTAGTGTTAGGGCTATGCCCGAAAATGAAATACCACCCGCTATGCGGGTGGATCATTATTTTGCTGATGTCACCTTGCACAAAAAATGCTGATTGATTTTGTGCAAAAAAACGAGACTAAAAATTCAGTAAAGTCTTGTGAAAATTTTAGTGTTGTGGTAAAATAAATATATATGATACGATATCTGTGCAATGGTATAGGTATGTATATGTCTGCAATTTTTTTTGTGTCGATGCGGACAGTGACACGTCAGGAATTGCGGAATTCTATTTAAGAAAGGGAGAAGATTAAATGAACAGTAAAAAATTAACAGCTCTGCTTTGTGCAGCAGCAATTGCTTCATCAACACTTGTTCCGGTTATGGCAAGTGCTGAGGAGACAGCTAATCTTTCAGAGGCAACAGTTCTCTGGTCAGATACTTTTGACGGCTATCCGAACAATGCGTATGGCGTAGGCGGAACAGCAGATTTACCGTTATTGGTTTGTGCAGTTACTTCAAGAGATTCATATGCAATTGAAAAGGCAACCTTATTCACAACAGGTAAAGAGGATGACTCATCATACTACTTAACAGAGGCAGTAAGTGAAGAGGAAGCATCAGACCTGGCACTTACAACAACAATTTCAAGATTCTCAACAACAGGCAGAGGTGCATATATTAAGTTTGACGAGACCTTTGCTCCGACAGCGGATCAGGATCTTGTATTATCAACAAAGGTGAAAATCAATGCTGATGCTACGAACGTTTACGCTCCGGCATTCAAGATTGACAATATACTTATTTCAAATGAGGTTCTCGGTGCAGAGAACAACACATGGGTTGACTTAAAGCTTGCTTACTACAAGGACGGCACAAGCGAGGTTATCGTAAACGGTACTCCGATGTCAGCAGGCAGCGAAAGCTCACTTTCACAGATTGTATTCAGTGCATTGAATGCAGACGGTACATCATACACAGCTGAAGCTACAAAGTCAGCTACACATCCGTACGGCTACCACACAGTATCATTCGATGATATGGTAGTTTACCTTACAGATGATGCTTATGCAGATGCTCCGGCAGCAGAGACTCACGGCGTAATCGTAACACCGACTCCGTCACCGACTCCGGTTCCGGTAGGTGCTCCGACAATCACTGTTCCGGCAGATGCAGTTGAGGTTATCAATGAGAACTTCAACGATGCAGAAATCGTTAAGTATACTCAGGGCACAGAGGGTGTTGACCAGACAGCAGGTGCTATCAGATATAAAATCGGCGGCAGAGCATCAGGCGGCGACGCTTCAACATATGTTTCAATCGAGGAAAATATGGAAGGCGACAACCTTATGGAGGTTAAGAACGGTAAGTTCGGTACATCAGGACGTTCAGTAAAGCTTTACCTTACAAATGACGTTAAGACATCAGAGCTCAGCGATGGTTACGTTTCAGTAGGCTTTGCTGCAAGGCTTACACCGACAGATACATATCCGTCAATCATCAGAATTTGTAAGAATGACGGTACAGGTGCAGAGCTTACAACACTCACAACAGACGAAGCAGCAGCAACAGGCATTGTTGTTCCGGCTAATGAGTGGTTCACAGTTGAGTACTTAATGTACGCAGACGGTTCACTCTTCGTGCTTATCAACGGCACAGAGTATCCGTTATCAACAACAGCAACAGCTCTTCCGTACCTTGATACACAGGACGGTAGTGCAAACGTTGTTAACACAACAGCAGAGTTCGATAACTTCGTAGTATATGTAGCAGATGCAAACTACGTTCCGTCAACACCGACTCCGGAGCCGACAGTTCCGCCGGTAGAGGCATTTGACGACAAGGCAGTAGTTGACTATACTCAGGATATGAGCGCACTTGAGTCAAACTATGCTCATTACTTCGGTACATCAGGTACAACATATACAGATATCGAGGGTATTGCATATCACATCGGCGGCAGAGCTGACGGTGCAAACGGCGACGTTACAAATGTAAGAGTTAAGACAGACTCATATGAGAACCAGTATCTCCTTGCAGAGACATCAAAGTACGGTGCAAACGGCCGTGCTCCGAGATTCTCATTCGTAAACGCTCCGGTTCTTGAGCAGCTTGCAACAGACGAGGACTACGTAGCAGTAAGCTTTGCGGCTAAGTTAATTCCGTACGGCGATACACCGGCTACATTAGTATTCCCGATGACAGAGCAGTTCTCAACAGACGGTAACTACTATGTATTCAATGCAGGTACTCTTACAACAGAGGAAGGCAAGGAGACAACAGTTCCGGCTAACACATGGATGATTATCGACGTTGTAGTATACAAGACAGGTGAGTATGAAATCTATGTTGACGCTGTTCCGGTAATCGCAGGCAGCACAGTAGGCTCAGCAGGCGGCGGCAGCGACAAGATGACATTAACAGGTCTTCCGTACGTAACAACAAACGACTGTGAAGAGGCTACATACACATCATTCGCAATTGATAATATTGTAGTATTCCACACAGGTGAGTTAAGTGCAGTTGCAACTCCGGTTCCGACAGCAGAGCCTGTTGCAGCTCCGGCAGTTAATGCAGCAGACAACACAACAGTTCTTTTCGCAGAGAACTTCAACGGTCTTGAGACATCATCAACAAGAATGTCAGCAACAGATGCAGCAACAGTTGAGGTTGGTACAAATGTAACAGCATGGATGGGTGCAAGAGAAGGCGAGTCATCAAACGAGCCGCAGTACACATCAGTAAACGTTAAGGAAAACGTTGAGGCTGACAATGTATTAAACATCACAGGCGGTAAGTTCGGTACAGTTACAAGAGCTCCGAAGGTAGCAGTTGTAAATTCACCGGATGCATCAACAATGGAAGCTGACGAGTACATTGCAATGGGCTTTGCATTCAAGCTCAACTCAGTTGCTAACGTAACAGATCAGATTTCAGCATTAACATTAGTTGCAAATACTGACGATACAGTTAAGTTAGACGAAGAGGGTACAAACACAAATACAGAGACTAAGGATGACGGCAATGTATACGGTTATGTATAC
>JAZQHZ010000216.1:0-2835 GCA_045540855.1 Clostridia bacterium | reverse complement strand
TTTCAAGAGGGAATTTCCCTCTTGAACGGTATTCTTTTTCGTTCTTTTTCTGTTACTGCAGACAGAAAAAGAACCGGGGATATACGTTGCAAACAATTAAAGCTGAACGTCTTGGGGCAGAGCCCGTTTGAATCGTTTGGGTGAGTGCAACCATCCCGACAAATCCAAAATTTTCCAAACAAAAAAGGGGCTTTCGCCCTTTTTTTGTTATTCTGTTTCAATCTCTATCGTCTGCGTCGCCTCGTTCCAGTTTACACTGAATCCGATTAAATCCGCAATGTCACGAATCTTGAAATATGTATAGCCGCCGATATTGTAGCAGGTTACATCCTTTTCCTTGCCCTCTACATAAATCGGTGCACTGCTTTCCTCAATATCCATCGTCGTTGAGATTGAGCTTTCCTCAAGCTCGCCGCCTATGATTGTGTACTTCTTGTCCAGGTCAATCGTGATTGCACTCTTGCTCTGATCCCAGTCTACGTTAAATCTTGACGTTGTGTTACGCAGTACCATAGCAATGTCACGAATCTTGAAATAGTTCGAATAGTTCACTGAATATCCCGAAACCTCAACCTCCTTGCCGTTTACCGTCATTCTTGAGCTTGACGGCTCGGCAGTAAGGCTGTTTACTGCGTCGTAGCTGTTGATGAACTTCTGAATCTTGGCACGGTTCGGGTATCCGTTTGTTAAAAACTCGTTCGAGTGCATATCCTCATACGGTACAGTTGAATACGGGCTTACGTCGTTCTTATTTATCTTTGTCGCAGTAAGCTTGCTTCCGTCGTATTCGAGCTTGTAGCACTGCACAACCGAGGTATATCTGGGCACCTCTCTGCCCACGAAGATATATCTTCCGTCCTTTTCATAGACCGTAATGTCTGCAAGGCAGTTGCCTATGATATTGCCCGGCACCTCGATTGAGGTGATTGAGTTGTTCGTAAGTGTGAATCCGTCTGAAATGCCGCCGTCTATTCCACTGCGGTAGATAAAGCATTCCGGTACGCCGTTCTTGTCAAGGTCAGTTAAGGCGACCTCGCTGTATGTTGTGTCTGATGACATCTGCTTCATAATTCGTGTTATAAAAGCGTCTCTCCAGCTCTCCGCCGCCATTGCGTGCGGTACACACATTGAAACTGCAAGTGAGATGGCACTTATTAAAGCCGCTGTTTTCTTCATAATTATTCCTCCTATATTAGCTATAATATATTCGTTCATTATATATAATACCATAAAATAAGACGTTTGTCAAATCGTGTGCCTTTAAAGCCTGCGATATACTGTAAAATACATCGTGAAAAAGCTTGCACTGCCGCCTATTATGTTGGATATCGGCTCTGCTAAGAACACGCCCTCAACGCCCATAAACATCGGCAAAATCACGCTCAGCGGTATGACTATTATCACCTTGCGGAAGATGGAAAAGAACACCGACTGCTTCGCATAGCCAAGCCCCACAAACGAGGACTGTCCGCAAAATTGCAGTGCCATAAACACAAACCCGAAATAATATATGTGCATCGGGCGGATTCCTGCCTCTATGATTGCTGTGTCGGCAGTGAAAAGTCCCATAAATTCACGTGCAAATACGATTACCACAATCCACATCAGGGCAGTGTACGCAATAAGAATCACCGCCGATTTGCGGATTCCCTCCTTCACACGCTCCATAAGCCCTGCACCGTAGTTAAAGCCGATTACGGGCTGGGTGGAGTTTGTGATGCCCATAACAGGCATACTGATTATCTCACGCACCGAATTTATAATTGTCATTATCGCAACATATGTATCACCGCCGTGGATAGAGAGCATTTTATTGCACACCATCGAAACGGCACTGTTGGTCGCTGCCATAATAAAGCCGGAGGTGCCGAGTGAAAAAATACGCAGCACACGCTTTAATTCAAGCCGCATTGCACGAAGCCGTATTTTTACGGCGGTGCGTTTGCTAAGAAGGAAGGCAAGCGTCCACAGTGCGGCAACAAGCTGTGAAATAACTGTGGCAAGTGCGGCACCGGTTATACCCATATCGAGGGTGAAAATAAATATCGGGTCAAGGATAATATTCAGAATCGCACCGATTAAAACCGTTGCCATACCTGTTTTTCCGAAGCCCTGTGCATTTATAAAGCTGTTAAGCCCAAGCGAAAGCATCACGAACACCGTACCCATACAATACACTGAAAGATAGCTTTGTGCATAGGGAAGAGTTGCTTCGCTTGCACCAAGGAGCATAAGTACAGGCCGTTGGGTAATATATATAATTACGGTCAGTGCGATGCCGATTATAAGCAAAAGAGCAAAGGAATTGCCCAGAAGCTTTTCGGTTTCCTCCTCATCACCCTTACCGCGTGCAATAGAAAAAAGCGGTGCACCGCCGGAGCTTATAAGCCCTGCAAATGCCATCACAGCAGTGATAACAGGCAGGCAGATACCAAGCCCGGTAAGTGCATCGGAGGCGTTTTCGCCCCAGCGGCCGATATAGATGCGGTCTATGATATTATAGAGTATGTTAATAAGCTGTGCAAGAGTCATAGGCACAGCAAGGCGGATGATATTGGAGAGCATACTGCCCTTGGAAAAGTCTCGGTTGTTCATAAAAAAACCTCCGGTTTTTTTAAATGCGGAATTCGCAATGCGTAATGCGTAATTATGGTGATTTTTTGCTTTGCAAAAAAATATTTAAATTTGGGTTTATCGGGGTGTTGGGTGGTAGATGTAGGGGCTGATGCCCTCATCAGCCCGCAAAATTATACCAAATTTGCCCATTGTTACGCCAACGGCGTAACAATGGCGGGACGATGAGGGCATCGTCCCCTACATTCCTGTTTACAAATT
>JAZQHZ010000215.1:0-12424 GCA_045540855.1 Clostridia bacterium | reverse complement strand
TGTGAATATGAAGCAAACTTTCTTTGTGCTTCTCTGATTTCTGAAAGCTTTTTCTCTAAGCTTTCAACATTGTCAACTAAATACTTTTCCATAATATATGTCCTTTCTTGTAATTAGTTTGATAAATTATTGTCAATCTCTGACTGTAAATACAGTATAGCACATTGATAAAAGATTGTCAATAATTTAACGTTAAAAATTTAACTGATATTTTTTTAACAATCGTGCAAAATTTTATAATATTTGCACAGAATTTGCTAAAAACATATTTTATATCTCTTTGTTATGATTTACTGAATAAAAATAAGATATTCATTTTACAGATAAAAAATGCCGAAATCATTATATTGACAATGCAGTTTGGATATGTTATAATTTATTATAAAGTTATTTATCGGAGGAAAAAACAATGAACGTAATAATTTCAGATTCAGTAAAATATGTAGGCTGTGACGATAAAACTCTTGATTTATTTGAGAGTCAGTATATAATTCCAAACGGAATTTCATATAATTCATATCTCATCCTTGATGAAAAGACCTGTCTTATGGATACGGTGGACAAGCGTAAAAAGGATGAATGGCTTGCAAATGTAGAAAGAGAATTAGGCGAGAGAAGCCTGGATTATCTTGTGGTTCTTCATATGGAGCCGGATCACGCAGGCTGTATCAAGGATTTAGTGGACAAGTACCCGGATGTGACAGTTGTGGGAAATGCAAAGACATTTGCATTCTATACACAGTTCTTCAATCACGAAATTGCAAACAAGGTTGTGGTAGCAGAGGGCGACACAGTTTCACTCGGCACACATACATTAACCTTCGTAATGGCACCGATGGTACACTGGCCGGAGGCTATGGTTGCGTATGAATCAGCGGAGAAGATACTTTTCGCAGCGGACGGCTTCGGTAAGTTTGGAACACTTGACACAGATGAGGACTGGGCTTGCGAGGCGAGAAGATATTATTTTAATATAGTAGGAAAATACGGTGCACAGGTTCAGGCGTTGTTAAAGAAGGCGGCTACGTTGGATATTCAGACAATCTGTCCGCTTCACGGTCCGATTTTAAAGGAAAATCTCGGATATTATATTGAAAAGTACGATATCTGGAGCTCATACCGTCCGGAGGACGAGGGCGTGCTTGTAGCATATGCTTCAATCCACGGTAACACTGCTGCGGCGGCTAAGAAACTGGCACAGATTTTAGAGGAGAAGGGTGCAAAGAAGGTAGTTGTTACTGATCTTTCACGCTCAGATATGGCAGAGAATATCGAGGATGCGTTCAGATATGACAAGATGGTCGTATGCTCGGCAACGTATGATGGCGGTCTCTTCCCGGTAGCGGAGGATTTTCTTGCACACTTAAAGAGCAAGACCTATCGCAACAGAAAGGTAGCCTTAATGGAAAACGGCACATGGGCACCTATGGCAAATAAGCTTATGACTGCTTATTTTGAAGGAATGAAGGATATAACCATTTGTGAAAACAAGGTTTCAATTAAGTCTGCAATGAATGATGCTACAATTGAGCAGATGAACGCTCTTGCAGATGAGCTTTTAGGATAAGATAAAAAGGCGGGCGTATAGTTCGCCTTTTAATACAAAGGAAGTGAAAATGTGAGGTTTGGCAGATATCTTGCGGCAATAATATTTGTGACACTGATGTTTCTTATGGCACAGCTCACTGCAATGGATATGCTGATATTTCCTGAGATGCTGGCACTGTTAATAGGAATGCTGTGCAGTGATAAAATGCCCTGGAAAACAGACGGAGTGCGAAGTGTGATTATGATGACACTCTCGGCGGCAATAGGAGTTACAATAGTTAATTTATCCCCGTTTGCGATGTATTTTCAGGCACTTATTGGTATCAGTGCGGTGGCATTAATAATAATGCTGAGCGACTGCACGCTGATGCCCTGTATTGCGGCGTGCTTGTTTGCGGTGTATTTTAAGGAAACATCAATTTTGTATCCCTGTGCGGTTGCCCTGATGACGTTTATAGTGGTAAGAATACGCAATTTCTTTATAAATCGCGGCAAGCTTGAAGCATCGGTTAAATTCAGATATTTACCTGATTTTGAAATGGATATAAAGCTATGGGTGCTGGTTATTCTTGCATATGCACTGATTTCTGCAATACCGCTTTTAAGCGGATTTCCGCTCTTTATTGCACCGCCGCTTGCTGTAACGCTTGCTGAAAGCAGTGCTAAGGATTTGAGCGGAAAACGGGTTAAAATATGGTTTATTTTAACTGTTGCCTCTATTATAGGTGTAATTGCAAGATTTGGCATTGTGGATATTCTGGGATTTCCGGAGTTTGTGGCGGCGGCTGTGGCGGCGATATTCCTGCTTCTGGAGCTTCGCCTTATGAATATGGTGTTTCCGCCAGCAGGTGCAGTTACGCTGCTTGCATTTTTAGTGGAAGGGAACACGTTCGGATATCCGCTGATGATAGCGGCAGGTGCGGCGGCAGTTCTTGCAGTATCATCGTTTGTATATAACAGACTGGAGGAATATGATGGATAGTCTTATTTACAGTTTGAATGCTACACTTCCGGTATTCCTCACAATATTAATCGGATACATATTAAAAAGAATAAAAATGCTTGATGCAGACTTTGTAAGTACGGCGAATAAATTCAATTTCAAGGTGACATTGCCTGCATTGCTGTTTGCAGACCTTGCATCGACAAATATAAAAGAAAACTTCGACCTGAAATATGTAGCTTTCTGTGCGGCAGTGACTCTTGTAGTGATTTGCACTATATGGTTTTTAGCGAGAAGGTTTATTAAGGATAAAAGTATGGTCGGAGCATTCGTGCAGGTGGCATACCGCTCAAGTGCGGCAATTCTCGGAGTTTCATTCATACAGAATATATACGGCACATCGGGTATGGCACCGATAATGATTATAGGTTGTGTGCCGCTGTTTAACATATTTGCAGTGCTGATACTGACAATTGAGGGCGAAAATAACGGAAGTGGGATACAAGCAATAAAGAAATCGCTGATAAACATAGCAAAAAATCCTATTATAATAGGCATTGCATTAGGAGTTGCGGCATCGCTTATAAATATAAGCTTTAGTCCGATAATTGAAAAAACACTTAAAAATTTCTCAGCAATGGCATCACCTCTCGCACTTGTCACGATAGGTGCAGGCTTTGAGGGAAGGAAGGCAATTGCAAAAATCAAGCCGACTGTTGTGGCGGCACTTATAAAAACGGTGGTTTTACCTGCACTGTTCGTACCGCTGGCAATATATTGCGGTTTCCGGGACCAGGCACTTGTTGCATTGCTCATAATGCTCGGCTCACCGTCGACACCGTCGTGCTACATAATGGCAAAGGGAATGAATAATGACGGAGTGCTTACCTCAAGTGTAGTTGTGCTGACAACTCTGCTTTCGGCGTCTACACTTACGTTCTGGATATTTATAACAAGACTTGGCGGATATATAATGTAAAAGAGGCATCCTGTGATGCCTCTTTGTGTTATCTCTTTTTGAATTTTCTCATTCTGATGCGTCTGCCGGTGCGGCGTTTACCGCCAAAGCTGAAGCCGCCGAATTTACGTGTACGGCGTTTGCCCTCAAAGATCGGAATATCAAGCATTTTTCTCTTGAATGTGAAGTTGAAATTGCCGAATAACTGCTTGGTTACAAATACCTTTCCGGCACGTGGTTCATCCTTTGCATCAGACTGAGGTGCCATAAGGCGAACCTTAAGCTCTGAAGCGATAAGCAGGATGAGGAATATAATGGGTAATACTACCATCAATGCGGCACGGATGCTGAGGAAGCCTAATGTAAATAAGTAAATAAAGGCTGCAAGCTGCCATGCAAGTGTAAATATACCTATAAAAATACATATCAGAGATTTAAGCTTATTTTCCAGACGTTTCAGACCGCATATGCCTGATATTACGTGAATTGCACCGCACAGGATAAAATACGAGCCACTGTTTAAGAATGTCATAAGTGAAATATCTCCGATTTTATCAGAAATAAGCGCTGAAAAACCGAGAAGGGACATAATGCCGGTTACAATTGAAAATATACCCACAGCAATCATAGCCCAAGAAGTAAAATAAAGGAATCTATGTGTTTTGGACATAATATAACCTCCGTATAATCTGTAATAATATTATTATACTTCATTTTTATAAAAAAGTAAAGACTTTTTGGTAAAAGTTTACATTACAAAATTTTTACAGTTGTAAAATAAAGATAATTTGTCAACAAATTGGCTTGACAATGCTTCACGATATGGTATAATAGTAATATAGTTTATCTATATATAGTAGAAAAGGAGGGAATCGGCTGTGGCAACGTGGGTTGTGCATTTCAGAATAGCTGATTACTTTTTAAATATACTGAACGTATCTGAAACAGAGTTTGTATGCGGTAATGTAGCTCCTGACTGCGGCTACGGGGAAAAGGATTCGATGGGCGAATTCAATCCTCCGCCATCTGTTACGCACTGGTCTCCGAACGGACGAAAGAGTGACTGCCGGTATATGGATTTCTTTGAAAAATATCTTAAGGATAAGGATATTACAGAAAAGTCATATTCATTTTATCTCGGATATTACATACATCTTCTGACTGACATAATGTGGTCAGAGCGTATATATATACCGACTATGGAAAAGTATGCAAAGGATAAAAGTACAGAAACAGAGATATTAAAGGCGGCTAAGCTTGACTGGAACGATATAGATTTTGAGTTTCTTGATGAAAATCCTGAATACAAAGTATATGAAATATTAAAGAAAACAGATAAAATTGAAGATTATCTGCCATATTATGAGCAGAATCAGCTTACTGTGCAGATTAAATTCATAGTGGATTACTATAAATCAGATCGCAATTTCAGGCGTGAGCATAAGTATCTCACAAGAGCAGAAGTTGATGCTTTTATAAAAGCGGCGTGTGAAGCTATTGAAAAGGACATCACAAGCAAGAATTTAATTCAATTTAAAAAATAAAGCTTGATATTGTGGCAAAAGTGTGGTATAATATATTAAACATCATAATAGGAGGCAAAAAGATGAGCAATTTAACTTTTGATTATTCAAGAGCATTACCGTTTGTTTCACAGGCGGAAATAGATGCTATGAAGGATTATATAAAGGTTGCACACGATACAATCGTTAATAAAAGCGGTGCCGGCAATGATTTCCTCGGTTGGGTAGACCTTCCGACAAATTATGATAAGGAAGAGTTTGCAAGAATCAAGAAGGCAGCAGAGAAGATTAAGTCAGATTCTGATATTCTTGTTGTAATTGGTATCGGCGGTTCATATCTCGGTGCAAGAGCTGCAATTGAAATGTTATCACATTCATTTGCGCTCGGACTTACAAAGGAGCAGAGAAAGGGTCCGATGGTGGTATTTGCAGGAAACAGCATTTCATCAACCTATATGGCAGACCTTTTAGAGCTTTGCGAGGGTAAGGACATCAGTGTAAATGTAATTTCAAAGTCAGGTACAACAACGGAGCCGGCAATTGCGTTCAGAATTTTCAAGGATTTACTTGAAAAGAAGTACGGCAAGGAAGGTGCAAAGGAGCGTATCTACGCAACAACTGACAAGGCAAGAGGTGCATTAAAGACTCTTGCAGACGAAGAGGGCTATGAGACCTTCGTTGTTCCGGATGATGTTGGCGGACGTTTCAGTGTATTGACAGCGGTTGGTCTTTTACCGATTGCAGCCGCAGGTATTGACATTGATGCTATGATGCAGGGTGCAAAGGATGCTCAGGACGAGTATTCAAACCCGGAATTAAGCGAAAATGCGTGCTATCAGTATGCGGCAATCAGAAACTGCCTTGCAAGAAAGGGCAAGACTGTTGAAATGATGATTAACTTCGAGCCGTGTATCCACTATTTTGCAGAGTGGTGGAAACAGCTTTACGGCGAGAGCGAGGGTAAGGATAACAAGGGTATCTTCCCGGCAGCGGCAGATTTCTCATCAGACCTTCACTCAATGGGACAGTATATCCAGCAGGGACAGAGAATCCTCTTTGAAACAGCTATTTTAGTTGATTCACCGAAGAAGGATGTCACAATCGAGGCAACAGAGGATAACCTTGACGGACTTAACTTCCTTGCAGGAAAGAGCATTGATTTCGTAAACTCAAAGGCAGCATTGGGTACAGCACTTGCACACGTAGACGGCGGCGTACCGAATCTTGTTGTAAGAGTACCGGAGCTTAACGCATACAACTTCGGACAGCTTGTATACTTCTTTGAGAAAGCGTGCGGTATTTCAGGATACGTATTAGGCGTAAATCCGTTTGACCAGCCGGGCGTAGAGTCATATAAGAAGAATATGTTTGCTTTATTATGTAAGCCGGGCTATGAGGATATGAAGGCTGAAATTGAGGCGAGATTATAATTTCGTGAGCTATAAGCCACGTAAAAGTGGCTTTTTATATCAAATATAAACATAAAGGAGGAAGTAGACATGGTTGAACTTCTCATCGGAAAAAAAGGAACAGGTAAGACAAAGGCTCTTATCGAAAACGTAAACAACGCTTCGGCAGTTGCAAAGGGTAATGTAGTATTTATCAGTGACGATTCATCAAGAAGTATGTATGATATCAAGTCAAAGGTAAGAATGGTAGATACTAAGGAATTTACAATTTCAAGCTACAGCGAGTTCTTAGGATTTATCTGCGGCGTTATCAGCCGTGATTTCGATATCACAAATATCTTTATTGACGGTATCTTCAAGATTGTCGGTTCAGATAACTTAGAGGGCTTTGAAGAGTTCTTAAATAAGCTTGAGGACGTAAGTGCAAAGTTCAATATCGCATTCAATATTTCAGTATCAGTGAATGCTGACGAAGCACCGGAATACATAAAAAGATTAGCATAAGCAAAAGCAGGGAGAAGCAACTAAAAAAGTAGCTTCTCCCGTAATTGGAGGTTTTTATACAATGCAATATAATAGTACGAGAAATAACGGTATTTCCGTTACATCAGCAGAAGCTATTAAAAAAGGATTAAGTGTGGAGGGCGGTTTATACGTACCATCAGAATTTCCTGCTGTAACAGCAGATGAAATGGCGGCTCTTGCAGATATGACATATAACGAGCGTGCGAAGTTCGTTTTAAGCAAGTATCTCACGGATTTTACAGCCGAGGAGCTTGATTATTGTGTAGACAATGCCTATACAAAGGAAAAGTTTGAAACTGAGTCAATCGCACCGGTTTACAAGCTCAATGATACCACATATTTCTTAGAGCTGTGGCACGGACCGACATGTGCCTTCAAGGATATGGCACTTCAGATACTTCCGTACTTTATGACTACTTCAATGAAGAAGACGGGCGAAGAGGATGAAATTGTAATTCTCGTTGCAACATCAGGTGACACAGGTAAGGCTGCACTTGAGGGCTTTAAGGACGTAAACGGAACAAGAATTATTGTATTCTATCCGAACAACGGCGTTTCAGAGATTCAGAAGCTCCAGATGGTAACCCAGGAGGGAAATAACGTATCAGTTGTTGCGGTTGAGGGTAACTTTGACGATGCACAGAACGGCGTTAAGAAGATTTTCACGAATGCTGAGTACGCAGAGTTCTTAGGCAGAAACAACTTCAAGCTTTCATCAGCAAACTCAATCAACTGGGGAAGACTCGTTCCGCAGATTGTTTACTATTTCTCAGCATATGCTGACCTTTTAAAGAGCGGTGAGATTGAGTGCGGCGAAAAGATTAACATAGTAGTTCCGACAGGTAACTTCGGTAATATCTTAGCAGGATATTACGCTTCAAAGATGGGCTTACCGGTTGCAAAGTTTATCTGTGCTTCAAACGAAAACAACGTACTTACAGATTTCATCAAGACAGGCGTATATAACAAGAACAGAGAGTTCCATACAACTATTTCGCCGTCAATGGATATCCTTATTTCGTCAAATCTTGAGCGTTTCTTATATGACCTTTCAGGTAATGACGATAAGGTGATTGCAGACTGGATGAACAAGCTCGTAACAGAAGGCTCATATGAAATCAGTGCAGATGTCAAGGAAAAGCTTATGGCAAGCTTTGAGGGCGGATGCTGTGACGATGCACAGACAATGGCTACTATCAAGAAGACTGCAGAGGAGTACGGTTATGTAATTGATACTCACACAGCGGTTGCAAAGGCTGTTTATGATAACTATGTTGCACAGACAGGTGACACAACAAAGACGGTTATCGCATCAACTGCAAGCCCGTTCAAGTTCAATCAGAGTGTATTAATCGCACTTGAGGATCATAATGCAGTGATTGGCAAGGACGAGTTCACACTCTTAAATGAGCTTTCACAGAAGAGCAAAATGCACATTCCTGCATCGCTTGCGGCATTGAAGGATAAGCCGATTGCGTTTGATTTAGTATGCGAAAAGGATCAGATGTGCTCGGTAGTAAGTGATTTTCTTATGGTAGAATAAGCATAGTATAATACAAACCAAAGGATTTTTAATCCTTTGGTTTTTGTGCGTAAATAAAGGAGAGAAAGATATGAAGGCAGTTTCAGAAATAAAGTCAGCACTTGCGGGCGGTGAATTTGCATCACAGCTTGCATATTTATACTCATGTGATGAGGCTGATACAAAGGCATATGCAGACCGTTATCTTGAGGTTATCGGAGAATTTGAAGAGATTTTCGGCAGTGCGGATGAATTATCATTATTCAGTGCACCGGGAAGAACCGAAATCGGCGGAAACCACACAGACCATCAGCACGGCTGTGTACTTGCCGGCAGTGTAAACCTTGATGTTATCGCTGCGGCAAGACCTAACGGAACAAATACAGTAAGAATACAATCAAGAGGCTATAATATGGACGTTATTGACCTTGACGACTTAGAAATTCATCCGGAGCAGTATGACAAGGCAATTGCTCTTATAAGAGGTGTGTTAAGAAAGTTTGTTGACCTCGGCTATGAGGTTAAGGGCTTTGATGCATACACTATCTCAAACGTAATGAAGGGCTCAGGACTTTCGTCATCAGCGGCATTTGAGGTGCTTGTAGGAACTGTTGTAAACGGACTTTTTGCAAATAACAAGGTTAACCCGGTTGAAATTGCAAAGTTCGGACAGTTTGCGGAGAATGTTTACTATGATAAGCCGAGCGGTCTTATGGATCAGATGGCATCATCAGTAGGCTCGGTTGTAGCTATTGATTTCAACAGCACTGAGCAGCCGGTAATAAGAAAGGTTGAGTTTGACCTTGCAAAGCACGGCCATGCATTGTGTATCATTGATTCGGGTGCAGACCACGCAGACCTTACAAATGAATATGCGGCAGTTCCGTCAGAAATGAAGGCAGTAGCGGCATTCTTTGGCAAGGAGTACTTAAGACAGGTAGACAAAAACGAGTTTATGGAAAAAACGGCGGACGTAAGAAAGGCATTGAACAATGACCGTGCAGTGTTAAGAGCGTTCCATTTCTTCCGTGACAACGAGTTTGCACAGCTTGAGGCAAAGGCACTTGAGGAGAATGATTTTGAGAAATTCTTAAAGATCAACCGCGAGTCGGGCAGATCATCATATATGTACTTGCAGAACGTATACGCAAGCAGTATGCCGACTGCACAGGCAGTTTCGCTCACTCTTGCACTATGTGATGAGATTTTAGGCGAAAGAGGCTCTTACAGAGTACACGGCGGCGGCTTTGCCGGAACAATCCAGGCATTTGTGCCGGTGGATATGCTTGATGAATTCAAGTCAAGAATTGAAGATGTGCTTGGCGAAGGTATGTGCCACGTGCTTATGATAAGACCTGTGGGTGGATATCAGTTAATATAATCATAAAAGGATATGCTTTTGCATATCCTTTTATGATTGCAGCTTGTAGACAAACCTGTCTACAAGCTGGCAAACTGCGAGAAATCAGGGCAGATTTTGCGAAAAGGAACTCGTAGGCGTACGTGGGTACGTTAGAGTTTCTTTTCGTAAAAAACGCATAACGACGGGCGTTCCTCGATGGGACGTCCGTCGTTTGTAAGAGAAAAATAATTTTTAATTTTATGTTTCTTTTTCTTTGTTATGCGTGGTCTGACCAATTTGTCGACGGTCTGTAATCATAAAAGGATATGCTTTTGCATATCCTTTTATGATTGGAACTAAATCTACGAGACAACAGCGAGGGCATAAAATGATTCGTATAGGTAAGCTTTATATTCATTTTCTTACAATTGCAATGTTTGCGGTGTTTGTCCTGAACTCTCATATATCGGAGCTTGCCTGTGCGTATATATCAATGCTTCTTCACGAAACGTCACACCTGATTGCTGCAAAGGCGATTGGATTAAGAGTGTCGCATATTGCACTATATCCGTTCGGAGTAAATCTGAAGCTGAAAAATAAAATGGTAGCCAATATTTCTGATGAAATGATACTATATCTGTCAGGGCCGCTGACAAATCTGATTATTGCATCGGCTGCAATCTATTTCGGGAACGGATACCTGTATTATATAAATGTCCTGCTCTTTCTTGTGAATATGCTTCCCGTCACACCGCTTGACGGCGGATGCATAGTAAAGGGCTTGATTTCGGCTAAAATAGGCACAATACGTGCAGGCAAAGTGATGAAAGCTATGTCAATATTTCTGTCAGCTGTATTGATTGCCGCAGGCGTGTATTCAATATATATTACGGGCTATAATTATTCAATATTATTGCTTGCGGTGTTTGTTGTTGGAAATGTGTTCACGCAAAAGGAAAAGTACAATACGGAATACCTGCGCGAACTGATGTTTTATAAGGAAAAGCCGATAAATAAAGTAAAGCTGGCGGCGGCATATTGCGATGAGGACGAACGTGATATTGCAAAAAAATTTATGCCCGGAGTGTACAGCGTGGTCTGCAGAGTAGGGCGTGACGGAAAAATAGAGAGATTTAATACGGAAACTGAAATAATAGAAAAAATATTTAAGGAAAAATAAGAAAAATACTAAAAAACACTGGAAATTCTGCTTTCTTTATGATATAATGATTATGTATGTAAAGAAAGGTAATTTTATTTATGGCAAATAGAAAAAATACAAGGAATAAAACGTCATCTAAAAAGACGACGGATAAATCAAAGCAAACGAAAAAAAAGAATAACACAAAAAAGCAACAAAAGGACTGGTATCTTATCCACGTTATAGCACTTATAGTGCTGTCGCTCATTATGTCGGTATTTATTTATATAGACACAGGCGAGGGTGGATTTATTAACCAGGCAGTAAAAAATCACGTGTTCGGAATGTTCGGCTGGACGGGACATATTGTTCCGCTTGTGATTATCGGATATCTTGCGTATCTGTTCATCACGCATGACGTGAAAAAGCTGTGGAAGAAAATCGGTCTATCCACGCTTGCGGTTGTGAACCTCAGTTCGATTTTAGCTTTATCTGCAAGATACGATATGCCTGAGGATGCTATGGTTGAGGGCGCAACAAATATGTGCGGCGGCGGTTATATCGGTGCATTGATAGGTAACGGAATAGAAAATCTGATACAGATAGTGCTTGCATACATATTATTGATTGTAACACTGATAATTCTTATTTCATTTGTAGCCTCATTCCCACTCTTCAGCTATATCAAGCTTGGAATTGATATGATTTCGGGTAAGGCACAGGATGCGTATTATGAAAATCCTGTTGAAAAGATGTTTAGCAGGAAAAAGAAGGTGCAAAAGCATCATCAGGAAGAGCTTAGTGACAATGTTTTCATTCCCGATTATGAGGACGTACCGGAAGAAAAACCTGCAAAACGTCGTAGAATTAAATATGACATAGAGGAAGAAGAAACGGTTGATTTTGAAACAGGAATAGAAGAAATCTTCGGAGACGATACTCCGGAACCGATTGTTGATGATGTAGTGCTTGTGGACAAGTCAACCAAAACAAAGGTACACACTGTTCCTGCAACCTATGAGCCGGAAATCAATGAAGAAACGGCAGATACTGCAGAGCCGATAGAAGCAGAGGAAGTGTCGGAGGAAGCACCGGTAGAAGAGCTGCCGAAGAGACGACGTGAAGTCAGAGAAAGAGTGGATAAAATCACTGCGGAGGAGAAAAAGACATTCAGCGAGGAGCTTAACTCTGCAATCGACGTAGAGGAGCCGATTGAATATGTTTTCCCGCCGACGGATTTACTTGATTTATCAACAAAGACCTCAAGCGACCAGCGCTCTGAAATGCGACAGACAGCCGAGAAGCTCATTTCAGTGCTTGCAAACTTCGGCGTAAAGGCGAAATTATTGCAGGTCACACAGGGACCGACCGTTACAAGATATGAAATTCAGCCCGATACGGGCACAAAGCTTTCAAAGATAACAGGACTTGCCGAGGATATTGCACTTAATCTGGCAGTGCCGACAGTGCTTGTGGCACCTGTTCCGGGTAAGGTTGCAATCGGTATTGAAAT
>JAZQHZ010000214.1:0-3072 GCA_045540855.1 Clostridia bacterium | reverse complement strand
CGTAATAATCTGTATCCGTTCCATTTCCGTTTTTGGCAGAGTATCAAAATTGCTATATATATGCTCAAATATTTCATTAAGCTTACGTTGAATGATAAGCTCATAGCACTCGCCTTGTTCACAGAACTGGTGATATATTTCGTTTATAAGAATATTTACTTCACCTTGCCAGCCATCATCCTGCCTGAACAGAATATAGGGCAAAGAATCGCAAGCGGAAACGGTGCTGACATATTTTTTATAAATCGCACTCGTTTCAGGTGCAATTATTGTACCCGAAAAGACAATGTTCGGCATCGTGTCAGGCACGCCTGCCGATATTTGTCTGATAGAGTGGAGAATATTGCCGTTGATAAATATACTGTCACCCTTGTTCAATGTAATATGCTCCTGACCTATCTGAAAATCCAGAGTGCCGCTTTGTGCTGTTGCAATTTCAAATTCAGGGTGCCAGTGCAGAGGTCCTTCATAATTCGGAAGCAAAGCAAGCTCATCGTGAAAAAATGTAATCGGAAATACTGCGTTGTCATGGAAGATTTGTTCACGCAACTGATGGTCGGTATTTATAGACATAATTTCACCTTGCTTTCCCCTATTTTGTTTCAGTATATCATATATTGTTTACGCAGGTCAAGGCTTTATAGTATTTTGGGGATAAATAAGCTGTTTTTGTGTTCGGCAGTACCATAAGCGGCGCTTTTCTCCGCACAAATACTGTTGCTGAACTGAGCCTTGTGACGGTACCGATAGCAGCTGATAAAAACGACAAGCAGTTGCTTATGGAAACGGATATGTGTGAGTTCAGGTTTAAGAGTGTAAAGTCTATGTAGGGCAATGCAAATGTGTTTTTTCATATTTTTATCCTTAATATTCAATTGCATCAATGGTGTAATTACCGCTTATAACCTTTATTTTTACATTGTGAGTGCTGTTGGATATGTCGGCCGAATAGCTGCACTGTCTTGCTTGTGTTTTTGCTGTTTCCGCTGTTTCAAAAAGCTCGCCATCAACATAAATCTCAATAGTTGCTGCGGCTGACTGACCGATAATTGCAAAGTGATTTCCTATAAAACTGAAGGACATTTCCGCACCCTCGTTTTCGGAGCGTGAAATTGTACGGTTGAAATTAATGTATCCATCGGGTACAGTCCTATACCAGTCGCCTATATATGTAACAGAGGCATCATGGTCGTCAACTCTTGTAATTGTGTGCTGAACGCCATCAATAGGAGTGATTTTAAGGTTATCAAAAAGATTATTGTAAAGGCTGCTGCCTATCATAATTCTGCCGGAATGAGCGTAGCCGTTTTCGTCGTAGTAAGTTGTAAGCTCTTTTTCGTCAAGATAAGCGGTGATATTCTGACCGTTTGCTGTGATTTTTATTGTATGCCACGCATTGCTGTCAAAGTTATCAATAACGCCGTCAGCAACTGAACGACTGTTCTTTCTAAGCGACCATGAACCTGAGGGCATTACTTTTAAACTATACCCGTTTTCAGCTGTGTTTGTGTCAAGTTCAGCTAAAAGGTAGCGAACACCGAAAGAAATATAGTTTCTGTCACTGTTATCAGTAAGTTTAAAATCAATTTCAGCATTATAATTGCTCCAGCGGTCATCACCGAGAGAAGTGATAGGGTTGGGTGTACCTCTGAAGCGCCAGTCTTGTGGTTTGTTATCATTGTTTATTTTCTGCATGAGTACCTTATTACCGTCAACAGTGTCAACTTCAAAAGCTCCGCCGTAATCGGTAGTATAAAGAGGTGCATAACCTCTTGCGGAAAGGAATTCATCGGAGTATTCAAAATCATCGTAGTAATTTATATCCATCGGAATATCCTCATGCCTGCACTTATCAACAGATGTATCAGCTGTTTTGTCGAGGGTTGTAATTGTTACGATTGAATAAGGCTTCACTTCAATAGAAAACTTGCCTTCAAAAGGCTTATATGTGCCGATATGCCTGAAATAATTTGCGTCATAATCCTGTCCCTCGTCAGGACCTCTTGTTTCCCAGATATAAATGGGCGCATCTGCCATTTCCATGTTTTCAAGAGTAAAGGTGTAGTTTCTCTGTTCATTGCTGTCATTGCAGATTACTATTGAATAATCGCCTGTTTCGGTATCGGTAACGGTCATATAGTTGTTGGTGGTTTCGGAGATTGCATGAGCTTCCTTGCCGTCGCCGTAGCAGGCACTGTCAACATATCTCCAGCCGTTCTTTATGAACATTGTAAAGTGAGCCGATGTCCATATTCCGCAGTCAGCCTCATAATATCCGCTCCAGGGATTCTGCGCATTGATAAGGGATTTCGGGAAATACTTTGCGCCTGAATAATAAGCCGCAACTGCAGGCTGATATTCATACATTGTCATTCTGCCGTTGTAGTAGCCATTGATGATGCGGTTGCAGACGTCAAGTGCGCCGTTTGTGCCGTTGATACCGCTGCCGTTGCTGTTTACGGCAAATTTAGCAATGTTTGTGGAAGCAACACCCTCTGTGTACCATATTTCTTTTCCGTATTCGGTGTTGAGCGTCTTTGCGTTTTTATCCGCCCATGTGTTGTAATGTTCGCCGAGAATATCAACGGCATTTCGCAGCTCTTCATTTTCCATCATTGCCTTTGAAATTTTCCATGTGCCTACTTCATCGGAAGCAACGATTTTGATAGCACCGTAATCATAGCGCTCATCTGTTTCATTTTCCAGTGCATTTGCAAAATAAATTATCCAGTCCGTATCAATTCTGTCAGCTTCATTTGCATCAGCGCTTATATGGGTAAATTTTATGCCATATATATCGTAAGCTTTGTCGATTGCCGCCTTGTACCATTTATAACGTGCTGCGTGACCTGCTTCTGTGCTTTCATCAAAAGCATCTGCAACCCATTTCGGTTCGCCCCAGCGGAGTAAGTCAACAGTAATGTCGGGGTTTATGGAAAGTGCGTCAGCAGCAAACATAAATCCCGCGCCTCTTGTGACATCTGCTTCCTCGTCAGCTGAACGCATAATTGAAGGCTCTGTACCTGATGAAGAATTTACATCTGTTCCGAATTCTATTTTAACATGAGTAAG
>JAZQHZ010000213.1:0-3526 GCA_045540855.1 Clostridia bacterium | reverse complement strand
GGGTGCTTGATTTTTTTCATCTCTGTAACGTAATCACAGATTTCAAGTATCCGTTCTGACGGGTTGCCGCCTGTCATTACTATTTCTGCATCATTTTTGTGCTTTTTAAGCACCTCTATAAGACACTCCTCACCTATCAGTCCGCATTCTACTGCAACCATTGCCTCGTCAAGTATTATCATATCGCATTTTTCTGCATTTTCAAATACCTTTTCAAGCATTTCGCAATAATAGCACTCTGCTTCCTTCTTTTCGGCTTCTGTCATATTGAATACAAACTTTTCACAGTCTTTGCCGTTTATTGCTTCAATACACTTTAAAACATTGCGTTCACTTGATGAGTTGTCCTTTAAGAACTGGCATATCCTTACTCTGCCGCCACTGCCGGCACATCTTATTGCAAGCCCCATTGCGGCAGTGGTTTTGCCCTTTCCGTTTCCGTAGTATAAATGTATCATTTTATCATCCTCACAGGTCTTAATTGCGGTTTACCGATATAATTGAGCCCGTATTTTTCCACCATTGCCTTTGCCTTTTCAAGCGATTTGCCATCGTACGCACTCTCTGTGTCGTGAGCGTCAAAGCCGAAGGTTACGGGTGACTTTTCCTCGCCCGCTATTTTCCAGAACGTTTCGTTCGGATAGAATCTGTTTGTTCTTATTCCTAAAAAGTTTATCTCAAGCGGTACATCGTTTTCCCTTGAGGCAATGCAGATTTTCCGCATTTCTTCTATATACGCTTCCTTTTCGCCCACAAAGCTCAGCACATCCGGATGTGCAACATAAGTGAACACTCCGCTTTTTATAGCTTTCACCACTGTATCGACATATTCCTTCAGATCCGATACATCCGCTGTTTTAACAGTACACGCCACTCCGCCCGGATGCTCCTCACGCAGAAAATGCTGTCCTAAAATCAGGTACTGCGCTCCGAAATCCACTGCATTTTTTAGCATCTTTTCAAAATGCGTGGGATAGTATTCCATTTCAAACCCTACTTTTATATCAATTTTATCTGCGTACTTATCCCGAAGGGCTGTGATTTCATTTATATAGTCCTCAGCCTGCGAAACCGGGACTCTGTATCCCGATTCGTGACCGTCAGGGAAAATATACGGGGCGTGGTCGGAAAAGCCCATATATTTTATTCCATTCTCAATTGCTTTTTTTATATATTCCTCGGGCGTTCCCGTTGCGTGTGAGCATCTTAATGTATGTGTATGATAATTGTATATCATTTTTTCTGTCCTCTTTCCGATATTTATTCTGCGTCCTCGTCTAAGGCTTCAATATAAAAGCTCACGGGTCTGAATCCGTCATTACAGGAAATCATTGCAGATTTTTTATTTTTCATCCATCCGTCATAAAAATTTTCACCGCCGTGTGACAATGCAAGCACAAACTGAGACATAGTTTCCCACGCACTGTTGCACAATCCGTCCGGCTTTTCCCAGCCGTTTGCAATAAATACCTGCCCTTCTTCAAGGTCGCAGGCATGCTCTATGGGATTTTCGTATTTTTCCATTAAATCCTCGTAACGGGATATTCTCATTACGGTTATTCGGCATTTTTTCATATCTGTCTCACTTCCAATTATTTCATTAAGTTAATTTTATCACACACCCACTAAAAAATCAATAAAATATATTTGATTTTTTGTTTTTTTAAAAAATTGTGTTGCAATAATTGACATTCTCTGTTATAATAATATCAGATTAATTTGCCTCAGGGCATAAGATATAAGGAGGAAAATAAAATGATAAACATTCCCAAGATTAAAATTGGTATTGTGGCTGTAAGCCGTGACTGTTTCCCGGAATCATTGTCGGTAAACAGAAGAAAGGCTCTTGTAGAGGCTTACAAGGCTAAGTATGATGCTGAGGATATTTATGAATGTCCGGTATGTATCGTAGAGAGTGAAATACATATGGAGCAGGCTTTAGCTGATATCATGGCTAACGGCTGTAACGCTTTATGCGTATACTTAGGTAACTTTGGCCCGGAGATTTCAGAGACAATGCTCGCTCAGAAGTTTGACGGCCCGAAGATGTTCGTTGCTGCTGCTGAGGAAAACATCGGCTGTCTTTCAGATGACAGAGGCGATGCTTACTGCGGTATGTTAAATGCAAGCTACAACTTGGCATTACGTGGCACAAAGGCTTATATTCCGGAGTATCCGGTAGGTACAGCTGAGGAATGTGCTGATATGATTAACGAGTTCGTTCCGATTGCACGTGCAATTGCAGGCTTAAGCGACTTAAAGATTATTTCATTCGGTCCGAGACCGTTAAACTTCCTTGCTTGTAACGCTCCGATTGCTCAGCTTTACAAGTTGGGAGTTGAAATTGAAGAGAATTCAGAGCTCGACTTATTCGAGGCATTCAATAACCACGCAAACGACCCGAGAATTCCGGAGGTTGTTGCTGATATGGAGAAGGAGCTTGCAGGCGGAAATATGAAGCCTGAGGTTCTTCCGAAGCTCGCTCAGTATGAGCTTACATTACTTGACTGGATTGAGGCTCACAAGGGTTCAAGAAAGTATGTTGCAATCGCAGGTAAGTGCTGGCCGGCATTCCAGACACAGTTTGGTTTCGTTCCGTGCTATGTTAACAGCCGTCTCACAGGCAGAGGCAGCCCGGTATCATGTGAGGTTGATATCTACGGCTGCTTAAGTGAGTATATCGGTACTTGCGTAAGTAACGATGCTGTTACATTACTCGACATCAACAACTCAGTTCCGGCTGATATGTACAAGGCAAGCATCGAGGGTAAGTTTGACTATACTCACAAGGACACATTTATGGGCTTCCACTGCGGTAACACTTGCTCAACAAAGCTTGCAGCATGCTCAATGAAGTATCAGAAGATTATGGCAAGAAACTTACCGGTTGAGGTTACAAACGGTACACTTGAGGGTGACATCATCCCGGGCGATATCACATTCTTCCGTCTCCAGTCAACAGCTGACTGCAAGTTAAGAGGATACATCGCAAACGGTGAGGTTCTCCCGGTTGCTACACAGTCATTCGGCGGAATCGGCGTATTCGCTATCCCGGAGATGGGACGTTTCTACCGTCACGTGCTTATCGAGAAGAACTATCCGCACCACGGTGCAGTAGCATTCGGTCACCACGGCAAGGCATTATATGAGGTATTCAAGTACATCGGTGTTCCGGTTGATGAAATCGGATACAATCAGCCGAAGTATGCTAAGTACCCGACAGAGAATCCGTGGGCATAAATTGAACATTGAAACCGGCATCCGTTGGATGCCGGTTTTTGTATGTATAAATAGTTTTTGTATGTGATAAATTTGGGTTTAGCGTTCCGCCAATTCACAATTCACGATTCACAATTCACAATTATGCTGGTGCTAAGTTGTTGGCGTTTCGAATTTGGGTTTAGCGAGATGTTGTTATTTCAGTGCATCGGGACTTTGTCCCCTGCTTATGCAGTGCTTATTGTTATGCAGTTGGTACCCCTACTTACTTTTCTACCTACAGCAGTAGAAAAGTAAGCAAAAGAAT
>JAZQHZ010000212.1:0-2731 GCA_045540855.1 Clostridia bacterium | reverse complement strand
GAACAAGAAGCTCCTTTGTAAAGTTGGTCTTTTCAATGTTGCCGTCCGTTCTCGGATAGTTTTTTGCAAATACATCTGTTCTTGAAAGGTCATAGTATCCGACATCTATTGTCTGCCACTTGCCCTCTGCATAAACCTCATTCCATGCGTGGATGTCATCTGCTATTGTAACGCAAGGAATATCTGCTCTCTGGCAAAGATAGAGAAATGCCGATGCGTAACTGCCGCAGGTACCTCCTACCGGAGTATCTGCTGTGAATATCTCGTTAATGCCTTTGTATGCACCATTCGTTTCATAGAATATTCTGTCAGCAACATAGGTTGCAATCTTTTCTATCTTTTGCACTTCCTTTAACCCTTCCAGTCCTTTGATAAAGGAATCGGTTGCTTCATTTGCAGGTGTAAAATGCGAATGTACTGTCGGCTTGCATATACTGTAGCCCGGATACTTCCAGTAATCAACAACATCAGGTTCTGTACCTAAATGATATACATAATACCCGTTCATACTGCCGAGTACACTGTTCATTGCAGAAATGGTTTTACCCGTCTTATCCAAGGTTTGATTACTGTCAACAAAATGTGCATATGAATACTTACTGTTGTATCCGTCTTCATTATTTCCTGCAATAATCTCATCCCTATCAACGATTGACTGACGTATCGTGTTATATGCCGCTTTCGTATAGGTATCATTAAAAACTGACTGATTTGCATGTTGGGAATAGTCCTCTTTTGCATAATCTGTTCCGTCTGCGATATGCTCCTTTTCCGGCTCTTTTGTAAGCTCCGGTATTGTTTCAGTAAGCGGAATAAAAATCTGTTTCGGTTCTTCACCTAAACGGACTGAATTATCCTCGCCGTTATATTCCACATCCACACCGAATATCCCAGCCGCATCACGAAGCCTTACATAGTTATATCCGTTTATGTTATATGCTTCAAGCTCTATCTTCGCATTCTGCCAGAAGAAAGTCTGTGAGCTGAGCCTTGCGATAAGCTCCGACTGTGCAAGTGCGGACACTGCGGTTGTCAATACCGTTGCCGATATGAAGCCTAAGATAAATGACCGTGTTCTTTTCATATGTATCATCCTTTCCGTGTTTAGATTGCTTCAGCTTGTACACACCATCTGTAATTTGCCTGATTGCGAACACAGGTAATTAAAGTAATGATGTTCTCATTCGTTCCCTGCAGATTCGATGTGTCATTAACAGAAATCTTCTCTACATTAAATACTCTGTAAGTTCTTGTACCCTTTTTGGTAGTAAGCTGTATTCTGTCGCCGTCATCCAAGGTATGAATCTGACTAAAGTATGCGTTTACACCTCTGTTATGTGCTGCTACGCAAACATTGCCGTTCCAGATTGATGTGTTCTCAAAATGTCCGGCACCCTTTGCTAAAATTGAGTTAGTAGTGCCTTCATATATTCTCACCGATAAATCAAGTGTCGGAATCTTCAAGGTTCCCAAATATCCACCAGAGTAGTACATACTGTCGGTTACCTTAGTGAAGTACCTGCTGTTATATTGGTAATCGTCAAAGTCATAGTAATAATCTCCGAAGTAGTCGTAGTCGTCATCGTCCTCATCCTTTCGGGTATCAATTACACCAGGAATGTAAATGCTTCCGTCTTCATAGGTAAATACCTGATTAGAGGATGTGGAATTTGTATTGGTTGAAACAGACACACTCGGCTGTGTACTGATATTACCGACAATAGGTTGTCCTGTAACCTTATCAACATACGGCGATGCCAAGTTCGGTGTCAGCGGTTCGCCCGAGCCTCGAAGGTTGCTTGTATGACTGCCAAAAGCAGGAGGGATGAGAGAGCTGTTCTTGCTCTTATCGATCTCAGCCTCGTTTACATTATCTCCTACAGTAACAGTCGTTACTGATGTAGGCTTTCCGAAAATTCCTGCCGATGGTGGTGCTACTGTATAATAGCTTGCCGCAAATGCATTGGTACTGAGCATTGTCAGTAATCCCGCTGTTAAAAGTATCTTTTTCATCTGTGATTCCTCCTTCTTCTTAATATGACGTATGTTCCTCCGCTTACTGCTAAAACAATTGTGAGTCCTAAAAGACCTACACCTGCATAGTCAAATATGTTCTTCTTTGGTACTTCCTTAAATACCGCTGTATACACCACAGTATCGTTTGTTACTTTCTTGACCTCGCCTTTATATTGTGCGGTTGCAGTATATCCTTTGGTATATTTCTTTGTGCCTGTACCTGAATATGTAGCATGAGCTGTATATCTTACCGCCAAATCCTGACCGTCGATATTATCACTTGCTGCAGACTGCCATGAGATATCGGTAAGGTTTAGTGTTGAGCCATCCTTATTGATTGTTTTCGGAACAAGTGCCGTATCAGCACTGTGCAGATTAGGATAACTTCTGCTTTCTGATACCTTATAGCTTTGTGTACCGTATCCGGCAGATTCTACTTTTAATGTAGAATAGTCGAGATAGAGTGTGCCGGAAAATCCGTCCTCTGTTGAAACATCAATCGTCGGTACAAAAAGTGATATTACAGTTTCAGTATTGTCCGTCTTAACCGGGAAGCTTACCTCCTCTGTATGTTCCTTAAATTCTTCTTTTGAATTGTCTGCCTTTACAAGTTCTGAAAAAGCATATTCAATATCATCTTCTATGAAGTTATCAGTCGGAATTGTACTTCCGTCATCGGTAATCGGCAGAACATACATCTTTTCTACTATCTTCT
>JAZQHZ010000211.1:0-8552 GCA_045540855.1 Clostridia bacterium | reverse complement strand
GCTTGGCCTCCGACTTTACTAATTTTAGGACAGGAGAGAAACGCAATGAACGAAAAAGTAAAACAGTATATCGAAAACAAAATCGAAAAAAATAAACAAAAAATAGCAAGTTCTCTCATCGCCGAAGGTGTTTATAACATTGTTTATGCCCCACTGAACATAATGGGTTACGGACATATGATTGACGATAATAGAACTTTCAAATTCCCTGTAAAATTCCAAAATGCAAAAATTGGAGACAAAATACGTGTTTCAAACGATGGAGAAACAATCGAAGTTATAATTGATAAATTAGAAATTACAGAATACGGAACAAGCTATGAGTATCCATTCTCTGAATACAATTCGGATTTGGATCATTACCGAAAATACAAAAAAGAGCCTATTGAATTGACAGACGAGGAATATGAGGCAGTAAAACAAGTGAGTGAAATTAATAATGTCCAACAAGAAAACAACACTGTTGCTGACATTTTAACTGCCATTGCTTGGATTACATACATCGGAGGATTCTTTTTGGGTTGCTTCTTAGGAAACATCGAAGTCGAGGGCGTCTACTATTCACACAGCGAATTTTCTTTTGCTGTTGCAATCATTTACTGGTGTGCTGCACTAATAAGTGGAACAATATTCTTAGGCTTTGCAGAAATAATAAAGTTATTAACCAGTATAAAAAACAAGTAAATAAAGTTCTGTGAATTCGAGACAGGGAGTACGGACATATTCTTTGGGGTATGTCCCCGACTATGCCTGTACGAAGTGCTTTTTACTTTACACATATTTTATCTTCAATACTTTCATACAGCTTAATACCTATCCCCGGAACATCCATAAGATTTTCCGCAGTTTTAAATTCTCCGTTTTGCGACCTGTATTCCACTATCCTTTCAGAAAGCTTCTCTCCTATACCGTCAAGCGTTACAAAAGTCTTTTCTGTTGCCGTATTGATATTTATTTTATCTCCCGACATTTCTTCGCCTGTCGGAGTATATAAAATATCATCCTGAATTACCGTTTCCGTTGCAATTCTTTTGTCGGGCATTTCTGTTAAAACTATTCCCGCCGCAAGGCTTAATACGAAAATTACGGCATACAGGATAATGATTTGAATTTTACCCTTCATTCACCGATACCTTCCGCCGCCTCAAGAATTCTGTTCAGTCTGTGATTTACTCCCGATTTACCTATCGGCTCATCGAGCATTTCACCCAGCTGCTTTAAGCTGACATCCGGATTTTCTACACGCAGCTCGCCTATTTCCTTTAATACATCAGGAAGATTTTCCCACTTACCTGATGCCTTTAACAGCTTAACTGCATGAATGTGCTTTGATGCCGCCCTTATACTCTTATCAAGATTTGCACTTTCAAAATTGATACGTCTGTTTATATCGTTACGCATACGGCGTTCCACCTGAATTTCAAACAGCTGAAGTGCATCCGCACCTGCTCCTATGCTTCCCAAAATCGCCGCAATTGAATCGCAGTCCTTGGAATAAACCACATATCTGCCCTTGCGTTCACTTATTCCACAACGCACCTCACGTGCCTCAAGAAGCTCGCAAATGAATTCTGCCTCTTCAATATAGCGTGTATCAAACTCAATATGCCAGCTCTTTTCCGGATCGCTTACCGAGCCGCCGCTTAAAAATGCACCTCTTAAAAACGCATTCTCACATTCCTCGTCACATAAAAATTCCTCTTCGAGGATTTCCGAAACTATTTTCCCCACAGCTTCGCTTTCATTTACCGATACGAAAACCGCATTTCCCTTTCGGCTTATAAGTACCTGTGCATCAAAAATATGCTTTATATTTTCTGATAGTCTCTGCGAATATATATCACTCGACGCCGATAACGTAACTCCGTCCTCGCTCACTGAGCCGCTTGCACGGAATGCACCTGCAATTTCGGACATTATCTGAGCATCAGTACTACACTTTACAGAGCACAGCTTTTCCTTTATATCTGATGAAAATGACATTATTTACTAAAACTCGTCTTTCCTATTGTTATTATCGTTCTTGCCAGACGGCTGAAATTATGACGGATTTTTCCGTTCTGTATCAGCAGAAAATTACCGCTGACCACCGCCGTCCTGTCGGTTATTTTTTCGGAATCGTTTATTACCTCATATGCAAACTCCTGTGCATAACGTATCTTTAACTCTTCCGGAATAACCGCATTGTTTACTATCATTATATCTGCAATTCCCTTATATGAATGCTTCTCCAACGCCGCAAGATGGTCTGCGGCACTGTGCTTTTCGGTCTCTCCTTGCTGTGTCATTATATTGCATACATATATTTTAATTGCCTTAGTTTCCTTTATCGCATCAACCACTCCGTCCACAAGCAGATTCGGAATTATGCTTGTATACAGACTGCCGGGGCCTAACACTACAACGTCTGCTTCCTTTATAGCCTCAATCACCTGCTCTATTGCCTTGGGCTTTTCAGGGTTTAGAAATACACGGTCGATCCCTGTATTTCCACCGTCACGGTGTATACCTATATTGGACTCACCCACTATAATATCACCGTTATTAAGCAAAGCATTAAGTGACACCGATTCGTTCGTCACCGGGTACACCGTGCCTACGACACCCATTATATGATTAAGCTTTTCCACAGCCTCTTCAAAGCTGCCGCTCATCTCATTCAAGGCCGCAAGGATAATATTTCCCAGGCTGTGCCCCTTTAATACACCTTCACCGAAACGGTGATTTAGCATCTCTCCTGCAATAGGGTCAATATCCGCCAATGCACTTACGCAGTTTCTGACATCGCCCGGCGGCAGCATACCGTAATCCGTGCGAAGCACTCCCGAAGAGCCGCCGTCATCTGCCACCGTTACAATTGCTGATATATTTGTTGTATAGAGCTTTAAGCCCTTGAGCATAGTTGAAAGTCCCGTACCGCCGCCTATGGCAGCAATTTTTAAACCTTCCATTTTACACCTGTTTATTCTTTACCCATATCTCTGTATGTTGTATTTACCTTGAAGCCGTTTTCCTTCAGGTAATCACTGAGCTTATTCGTCATAGTAACGCTTCTGTGCTTGCCGCCCGTACAGCCGATTGCAATGGTTATTGCAATCTTTCCCTCCTCCTCATAAAGAGGAATCATAAAGCTCATCATATCGCAGAGCTTTTCAAAGAAGGTCACCGCCTCCGGGAAGCTCATTACATAGTCCTGCACTTCCTTGTCATTTCCTGTTTTATATTTAAGCTCATCAATATAGAACGGATTCGGGAAGCATCTTACGTCAAACACTAAATCAGCATCCATCGGCATTCCGTATTTGTAGCCGAATGCCATCACATTTACGGTGAAGCTCTTTTTGTTGTCCTCACCAAAGATTTCCTTCAATTCATCAAGCAAATCTGCATTAGTCAGATTTGATGTATCTATAACGTAGTCCGAGCTGATATAAAGCTTATTAAGCATCGCACGCTCCTGACGGATTGATGCAAGCAGTCCGTCCGCATTGTATATCGGGTGCGAACGTCTCGTTTCCTTATATCGCTTTACCAAAGTGGCATCATCTGCAGTCAGGAACAGTACTCTTACGTCATATCCACGGTGCCTGAGTTCCTGCAGCTGAGTTGCAAGCTCGCCTATCATTTCGCCAACACGCACGTCAACTACCATTGCAACATCCGAAAACTTTCCCGTTGCAGTGGTAAGCATTTCCGAAAACTTAGGAATCAGCATCGGAGGCATATTATCTATACAGAAATATCCCATATCCTCTAAATATCTGATAACTCTTGTTTTTCCGGAACCCGACATTCCCGTTACTATTGTAAATTGCATCAAAATCCACCTCTATCCCTGAACTATGTTGTCTTATCCGAGTCGCTTCACCTCAGGTTCAAGCTCTACTCCTGTTTTTTCCTTTACAATCCTCTGTACATCACTAATCAAGGTCAGTACATCCTCTGCTGTGGCATTCCCCTTATTCACCACAAATCCGGCGTGCTTTTCACTTACCTGAGCACCGCCTACGCTGTATCCCATAAGCCCTGCCTCCTGGATTAATGCACCTGCAAAATATCCCTCCGGTCGCTTGAAGGTACTTCCTGCCGACGGCATTTCAAGCGGCTGCTTGTCACGGCGGCGCTGTGCAAAGTCCTTCATTTTTTCCGTAATCATTTCCGGAAGCCCATGTGCAAGCTCAAGGCAACAGCCTACTACAATACCGCCGTTTTCTTCGAATATACTGTGGCGATACGATAAATCAAGCTCATCTGCATCAACCGTTACAATATCATTGTTGCGGTTGATATAGGTCACATTTTTCAATACATCCTTCAATTCCGAGCCATATGCTCCGGCATTCATATAGATACCGCCGCCGATTGTTCCCGGAATACCTGCTAAGGCCTCAAAGCCCGTAAGCCCTGCCTTTAAGGCAGTTGAAGCAACCTTTGACATCAGTGCTCCGGCATCGGCATAAATCATATTGTCCACTACCTGTACGTTTGACATATTATTGCCCAGAGAAATCACAACGCCCGCAATTCCATCATCGCTGACAAGCACATTCGAGCCGTTACCCATATAGATATAGGGAATGTTGTTTTCTGTGCAATAAATGATAACCGCTACAATCTCTGCCGATGATGACGCATTTATAAACGCCTCGGCATTTCCGCCGATTTTAAATGTAGTATGGTTAGACATCGGCTCATCAAAGCAAATATCAGCTACCATTGACGCAAGCTTTGCTTTGTTATAATCACTTAATCTTCTTTCCATTAAATAGGGTCCTTGCCTTTCATTTTAGATTAGCCATTTAACTGCGCTTCCATCTGACGCATCAACCTGTTGTTCAATTCTACGGCAGCGTTATAGCCCATTTTCTTCTGTCTGTTGTTCATTGCGGCAACCTCGATGATTACCGCAAGGTTTCTTCCGAGCTTAAGGGGGATGGTTAAGCACGGAATATTTATGCCCATTATATTTGTGTACTCGTCAATCATTCCGAGACGGTCATAGCTTCTGCCGTCCTGCCACGGCTCAAGGTGGATAATCATATCAATGCTTCCGCTGTCCATTACGGCACCGATACCGAAGATTTCCTTGATATCAATAATTCCTATACCTCTGACCTCTACGAAATGACGGATGATTTCGGGTGATGAGCCAATCAAGCTATTATCCGAAATCTGACGTATTTCAACTGCATCGTCAGCTACAAGTCTGTGACCTCGCTTTACAAGCTCAATCGCCGCCTCACTCTTGCCGACTCCGCTTTCGCCCATAATAAGTATTCCCTCGCCGTATACCTCAACAAGTACACCGTGGCGTGTACGTCTGGGTGCGAGCTCTCTTTTAAGATATGTTATCGCCGTACTCATAAATTCCGACGTACCCTCTTCCACTCTTAAAAGATTCTTATTGTATTTTTCAGCAAGGTCCATCATTTCCGGGAATATCTGCAGGCTTCGGGTGATTATAAGACACGGGAAATCCTGCTGGAAGAACTGCTCCATTCGCTCTACTCTGTCCTCACGCTGAAGCTGTTCAAGAAATGTAAATTCAACCTTACCCATAACCTGAATACGGTTAGCATCGAAATAATCATAAAAGCCCGCAAGCTGTAAGCCGGGACGGTTCACATCTGCTGTTTCTATCTTTACTTTTTCTATATCTTTGGTTTCGTATATTTTCTCAAGCTCAAATTCTTCTATGAATTTAGTCAGGCTTACGCTTAACTCTGTTTCACCCATTGTGCATATTCCTTTCCAGTGTATAATATATAATACTATTATATCGCATTCCGGGAAATTTTTCAACAATAATTTTCACAAATTTATATAATAAAACACTAAATATAGAACCCAAAATTATAGATTTCTCATAATTCATAAAAAAAAGCAATAAATTTTAAAAAAACACTTGCAAAATCCGAAAATATGTGCTAAAATAGTTATTGATGTTTCAATGATAAATACAGGAGGTGTTATAAATGGCAAAATGCGAAATTTGCGGTAAGGGTGTTACTTTCGGTATTAAGGTATCACACTCACACAGAAGAGCAAACAGAACCTGGAAGCCGAATATAAGAAAGGTAAGAGCGGTTGTTAACGGTACACCGAAGTCAGTTCACGTTTGTACACGTTGCCTTCGTTCAGGAAAGGTTCAGCGTGCAGTTTAATTGAATAATTACGCTGGTTAAACAGTTTACTCTTGTTCAGAGTGAGCTGTTTTTTCTTGCGTATATTTCACTTTTGGTAAAATTATTACAATTTAATAAAAAATAACAAATTGGATTGCTTTTTTTTCTGTTTTCTGTTATAATAGAAAATGAGATATAGTAATTTAGTTATAATTGATATAAAATCTAACTTAAGGAGTGTACATTTTGAAAGAAAAGCTCTTAATCAAAGGCGGAAACCGTCTTAACGGTACCGTTTCAATAAGCGGTGCAAAGAATGCAGCGGTTGCAATTCTTCCTGCCTGCCTTCTTGTAAAGGCTAAATGCCGCATAGAAAATCTTCCGGATATCAGAGATGTTAAGCTTTTTGTGAGAATCCTTGAAAAGCTCAACGCAAAAATTGAAAGAACAGATAATAATACCTATGAAATAGACTGTACAGAGGTCACTTCGTATACACCGGATCGTGATCTTACCCGTTGTATGCGTGGTTCGTCGTATCTTATGGGTGCACTTTTAGGACGTTTTCACCGTTTCGAGGTCGACCCGCCGGGCGGTTGTGATTTTGGTACGCGTCCGATTGACCAGCACTTAAAGAGCTTCCGTGCCTTAGGCTGTAAAACCAGCGAGGGTGGCGGTCTTATAAGAGGCGAAGCAGAGGAGCTCAAGGGCTCAAATATTTTCTTTGACGTGGTAACAGTAGGTGCAACGGTCAATGCAATTTTAGCTGCTGTACTCGCAGACGGTGTTACTACCATTGAAAACGCCGCAAAGGAGCCGCACGTAGTAGACCTTGCAAACTTCCTTAACCATATGGGTGCAAACATCCGTGGTGCAGGTACTGATACAATCAGAATCAGAGGTGTGAAGGAGCTTCACGGCGGAACATATACTATAATTCCCGACCAGATTGAGGCAGGTACATTTATGATTGCCGCCGCCGCTACAAAAGGCGACGTTACAATCACAAATGTTATTCCGCGTCACCTTGAAATAATCGGAAACAAGCTTATTGAATCAGGCGTTAATGTACAATACAACGAGGACAGTGTACGTGTATGGGTTGACGAGGGTGCAGAGCTTAATGCACTTAACTTCATCGCACTTCCCTATCCCGGCTACCCAACTGATATGCAGCCGCAGCTTGTAACGTATCTTACAACTGTAAAGGGTACAAGCAGTGCAAGAGAGGGTGTCTGGGACGACCGTTTCAGATATGTTAATCAGCTCAAGAGAATGGGCGCAAACATCCGCGTAGAGGGCAAGCTTGCAATCATTGACGGTGTGGATAAGCTTACTTCTGCAAGAGTGCGTGCCGTTGATTTAAGAGCAGGTGCGGCAATGATTATTGCAGGACTTATGGCTGACGGCACAACCGAAATTACAGATATTTATCACATAGACAGAGGATATGAAAACTTCGAGGAGAAATTTGTTGCACTCGGCGGCGATATACGCAGAGTACTCGAAGTGACAAGCGATTTGGACTAATGAAATTTGTTTCACTTATAAGCGGTTCTTCAGGCAATGCAACGCTTATTTCTGACGGAAGCACAAATCTTCTTATAGATTGCGGAATGTCGGGAAAGGCTTTGGAAAAGGCATTAACGGAAGCAGGCAGCTCAATAAGGGAAATTGACGCCATTTTACTTACCCATGAACACTCCGACCACGTAAAAGGTGTCGGAGTGCTTTCACGTAAATACGCATTTCCCATATATGCCACTGCAAAAACACACGCATCAATCGTCAAGGTAGGCGAAATTGACGATAAGCTTAAAATAAATATAAACACCGACGAGGATTTTGAAATCGGAACAATAGGCATAGCTCCGTTTTCAATCCATCACGATGCCGCCGATCCGGTGGGATACAGCTTTTTCTCAGGCGATGATAAATACACAATCGCCACAGATACGGGATATATAAGCCGAGGACTTTTAGAAAAGCTCAAAGGCTCGAAAGCGATAATTTTAGAATCAAATCACGATGTTGAAATGCTTCGGTGCGGTCCGTATCCGTTCTATTTACAGCAACGTATTTTAAGTGATTACGGGCATCTTTCAAATGAGGTTGCCGCACGTGCAGCATTAGAGCTTGTAAAAGGCGGAACTGAGCATATAATGCTCGGGCATCTGAGCGATAAAAATAACTTACCCGAAATTGCGTTACTGGAAACGCACAAAACGCTTACAGATGCAGGAGTGAAGGTAGGTGCTGATGTAACATTGCAGGTTGCACACAGAAGTGCAATTACAGCTATGGAGCTGTAAATTAATGTTTATCGGCTTTGCCGCAAAACATTAATTTAATTCGTAATTCGCAATGCGTAATGCGTAATTATTGTTTAGCGGATTACCAAATTTGAATGATAGGTGTAGGGGCGAA
>JAZQHZ010000210.1:0-2943 GCA_045540855.1 Clostridia bacterium | reverse complement strand
TTATTCATAGACTGTATCCGAGGTTCAATTCGTGTGAGTGGTGTTTCAAGCGGAATATTACCTGCCGGTACATTTTCCTTTACACAAATGGAGAATGGGAATAGGCGAGTGTATATGGAGTTTCCGTCACGGCATTGTGATGTGATATATGAGAAAACGGAGTATAAGGATTTTCCACTGCCAAGGCTGGTGTTTGGTTTTAATATAAAAAATGAGATGATAACAGGCGTAGATCTGGGAGTTATTGAGGAAGGAATATTAAAACCGAAGTCGAAGATGTATAAGTATCCGTTCTCAAATGTGCACGGATTCAGACTTTGCTGCGGAGGAAACAAGCTTCCGCAAATTAAGTCGTTGCATCAGCTTACGGGAGTGATGTTTTATATAATGTCGATGCCTAATAACAATGACCATTATACACCCAGAAACTCAAAGCTTGGCTTGCAGTTGAGGGATTTATTTGAGACCTTAAAAGATAAGGATCCAAGCTGCTATTACACCGATGTTCTATATGAAACGGACGAAACATTACAGGATTTTGTGAACGGATAAGGAGGTAAATTTTATGAGGGAAAACAAGTATTTTGAGGAGTTCGGAAAACCGTTTGCGTCTAATGATGTAAGCTGGAAAATACAGCGTACAAACAAGGAAAAGACAAGAGGGATGGCAGTACCGTATCTGGACGCAAGAGCGATATCCGACAGACTGGATGCAGTGGTGGGTCAGTACGGCTGGAAGGACAGCTATACTATGTGGCACGACTGTGTAATGGACGGTAAGGAAAAATCGTCACAGCTTTGTACTATTTCTATTTATGATACGGAATTAAAGGAATGGATAGGCAAAACGGACGGTGCCGAGAATACCGATTTTGAAGCGGTTAAGGGCGGATTATCCGACGCATTCAAACGTGCAGCAGTGAAATGGAACATAGGCAGGTATTTGTACAGCTTTGAGCCTGTGTGGGTGAATCTTGAAAATCAGTACGGTAGAGCGTCTATTGCGGAATCGGAGAAGCAGAGACTTAACGATATATATAACCGTAAGGTAGCTGAAATCTTCGCTGATGCCACAAAGTCTGACGACAAGAAACCACAGACAACTGTGTATGAAATACGAAGCATAAAGGTTGATAAGGGCGAGAACGGTGCAAGAAGTGCTTTAGTTCTGTCAAACGGCAACAAGAATTATCGTGCGTTTATGAATTCGAGTGATGATAAGCTCAAAACAGGAACTAAGCTTAAAAATATAAAGGGCGAGACGAAGAAAAGTTCATTCGGTGAATATACGCTGTTGAGTTCGTATGAGATAGCGGCATAAAGGAGGACAAAATGAAGAGGATAAGGAAATTTTATATATTAAACATAAAAATGGAAGGATTCAAGCATTTTAAGGAGCCGTTCAGTGTTGCACTCGATAAGGTTACATACATATCCGGCGCAAATGGCCAGGGCAAAACCTCAGTTGCAGATGCAATAGCATTTGCGTTCTGCGGTGCACCGTTTAACGGTGAGCGCAGTTGTGACAGGCTTTTGAATCCCGGATGTAAGGAGATGAATGTTGAGGTCAGATTTGTGGACGAGAACGGTGAGTTGCATATAATTTCACGTAGACGTGATTTAAAAAGCTCAACAATTATGTTTGACGGTATATTAACTCGTCAGAGCGATATATCGGCTATGTTTGCGGATAAGGATATATTTCTGTCGGTACTGAATCCTCTGTATTTCATAGAAAAGATTGCAGACGACGGCAGGGAGTTTTTACAGAAGCTACTGCCGCCGGTCAAGGAGTCGGAGATACTGGAAATGCTGGACGAAAGCACAAGAGCATTGATAGAGAACAAAAATATCCCGGATCCGGAGTTTTATATCAAGAAAAGACGTGAAGAGCTAAAGGAACTCGACGAGTCGGACAAATATCTTGACGGACAGATTGATTTGCTTAAAACTCAGCGTCGGGAAACGGAAGAAAAGCTCGATTCGGTGCTTGAGCGTGGTTCAAAGATAGTTGACAGAAAGACGGAGCTTGAAGAAAAGCAGTTTAATGGTATTGATGTTGAAGCTTTAAAGGCAAAAAGAACAGCTATGGCGGATAATACTCAGGTGAGAGCAGAACTTATGGCAAAGAAAACGGAGGTAGAAAACAGACAGTACAAGTCTAAATATACCGACGAGATTGCAAAGCTAAGAGCAGAGTATACTTCACTTACCGGGAACTATAATAGCTTACTGGAGAAAGGCAAGTCTGTAAAGACAGGCGATAAATGCCCGACCTGTAATACTGTTGTGACGGAAGAAAACTATACCGGCATTATTTCCCGGATAAAGAAAGAGCTTGCGGTTATAGGCTCAAAGGCTACGGCGGTTAAGGCAGCATATAAAGAGGTTATGGAGCTTGATGAAAAGAGCAGGGCGAAGTTCGAAGAGTTCAGAAATGATGATCTGAAGAAAATTGAAACGGAGCTTAACGGTATAAACGTCACTGAATCAGCGGAAATGCTTGATGCAAAAATCAGACTTGGAAATCTTAGCGAGGAGGAGTTTAGTGAGTTGCAGGAGCTCATAAAGCAGGCAGACGACTATGCAAGAGAAGTGAATGCAATGTGCGAAACGGACAAATTCCCGGATAAGATTAAAGAGCTTGAAGAGGCTGTGGAGTATAACGAAAAACGACGCAAGGAACTTCAGCTGATTATAGGAGCAGTAAAAGAGTATGCGGCGAAGCGTGCTGAGAAAACTCTGGAAAATCTGAAGATGGAGCATGCGGCGATAAAGTTGTTTGATACGGTAAAAACTACGGGCGAAATAAAGAGTGCGTTCAGATTTACCTATGACGGTAAGGATTATCGCTGGTTATCTACTTCGGAGAAGGTAAGGGCAGGAATAGAGGTATCAAAGCTTCTGGCAAGACTTACAGGCCTGGTTTATCCTGTGTACATA
>JAZQHZ010000209.1:0-2565 GCA_045540855.1 Clostridia bacterium | reverse complement strand
CACATAACGACGGGCGTTCCTCGATGGGACGCCCGTCGTTCACAAAAGAAAATAAATTTTTAGTTTTATATTTTTCTTAAACCGTTATGCGAGGTCTGACCAATTTGTCGACGGTCTGAGAGCACCTCATTTGAGGTGCTCTTGCGTTTATCTTATTCCGTATTTTTCTATGATATAGTCCATATCCTTGTCGCCTCTGCCTGAGAGGTTGATTAGAATTGAGCCTCTGCCCATTTCCTTTGCAAGCTTCATTCCAAATGCTACTGCGTGTGAGCTTTCGATTGCCGGGATAATACCTTCGAGTCTTGAAAGCTTGAAGAATGCATCGATTGTTTCATCATCAGATACAACATCATACTTTACTCTACCCATATCGTGAAGGAAAGCGTGCTCCGGACCGCTTGACGGATAGTCAAGTCCGCTTGCGACTGAATATACAGGTGCCGGATCGCCGTTTTCATCCTTGAGCATTATGCTGTTAAAGCCGTGCATAATGCCTTCTGTGCCGTATTTAAGGCTTGCTGCGTGGTCGCCTAAGGTTGTGCCTCTTCCGAGCGGCTCAACGCCGTAAATATCAACCGGGTCATTGAGGAAGCCTGAGAACATTCCCATTGCATTTGAACCGCCGCCTACGCATGCAACAACTGCATCCGGTAATTCACCTGTCATTGATAAGAACTGCTCTCTTGCTTCGATTCCTACTACACTCTGGAAATCTCTAACCATTGTAGGGAAGGGGTGCGGGCCAAGGACTGAACCTATACAATAAATCGCATCCTTATATTCCTTTGCATATGCTTCAAAAGCTGCGTCAACGGCTTCCTTGAGTGTCTGTAATCCATGAGTAACCTCAACAACATTAGCACCTAAAATCTTCATTCTGGCAACGTTCGGTGCCTGCTTTTTGATGTCAACCGAGCCCATATAAATATCACATTCAAGTCCGAAATATGCAGCTGCTGTTGCAAGTGCCACACCGTGCTGTCCTGCACCGGTTTCAGCAATTAACTTCTTTTTGCCCATATATTTTGCAAGCAATGCTTCGCCCATGCAGTGGTTGAGCTTATGTGCACCTGTATGGTTCAGATCCTCTCGCTTTACATAGAGTTGTACGTTTCCGATTGAGTTTGAAAGTCTTTCAAGATGTGAAATGGGAGTTGGTCTGCCCTGAAATTCTTTTCTGATTCGACGTAATTCATTTATAAATTTTCTGGATTTGCAGATGGTGAAATATGCCTCTGTAATTTCGTCCATTGCCTTTTGTAAATCCTCTGAGATGTACGAGCCGCCGTACTTTCCGAAATATCCGTTTTTATCCGGATAGTTTTTAAAATATGTATCAAATTCTATTCCATTCTGTTTCATTGTTGTATCCTCCATTTATATAAATTTCTAATATTCTTAAGCTCTTGTGCACCGCCATCGTTTTGTAAGTAACATATCAATTACCTCCTTAAAACACAAAAAATCGTCCATGACATATATGTCAAGGACGAATAATTTCTTATCCGCGGTGCCACCTTGAATTCGTAGCAAAGCTACGCACTTTGAGAGTACTATCATACTCCTGACTACTAACGCAAGTCTTGCGTCCGTGCATTTAACACAGCCCTCAACAGCCCATATTACTCAGAGAATCTTTGCGGAACTCACACCATAATCCGCTCGCTCATAAAGACCAATTCTGACTTTTTTCTGTCTCAACGGTTTCAATTGCTAATATTATAACACTATATTCAAAATTTGTCAATAGAGAATCAGAAAAAAACTTGCAAAGGATTTCAATTAGTAATATTTTCTTGACAAGAAAATACAAAATGTGATATACTTATATCAGAAACAAATACAGGAGGGTGATAAAATGGAGTTTATAGAAGATAGAATTGCACCTACTATGGATGCAAAGATTGATTATGAGGAGTGGGAAAAAGGCGGATGCGAGAAAGCGGAAGCGTTGCTGAATGCAGAGAAAGTGGAGAAAGAAAATGAATAAATTAAATAATATTTTGTGGGGCATTGTGTTTATTGCTGCCGGAGTAACAGTCAGTATTGATGTTCTGGGAATTGTTGACTTTGATTTGATGTTTAAGGGCTGGTGGACGTTGTTTATAATAGTATCCACTGCAATAAACCTTATTACTGACAAGAATAAGAAAACAAATCTGATAGGATTTTTTGTGGGAATTGTGCTCTTGCTTGATTGCCAGGGGATATTGGATTATAATGTTATCTGGAAGCTTATAATTCCTGTTGCAGCTATTGTGTATGGAGTTGTATTAATCAAAAGGAGCTTTCCCAAAAAGAACAACGTCGAAAAAGACGAAATAAATATACAATAAAGAAAGTCCCCGGTTGGGGACTTTCTTAATTTTTTCCTGTACTTCCGTGACCGCCGCGGTCAGCATCAAATAATTTTTCAACAGCTTCAAATTCAATTTTGGGCTGATGCTCCATTATTCTGAATTGGCAGATTCTGTCATTTACGTGAATCTCTGTATCACGCATAGCGATAGCAGGGAAGAACCAACAGTCATTATCTCCGCAATAGGTTTCATCAACTATACC
>JAZQHZ010000208.1:0-1677 GCA_045540855.1 Clostridia bacterium | reverse complement strand
GCCATCATATCAGACGGCATCGCCGCAATTGACATTGCAGCGGATACGGATGATGTAAAAGTATGGTCGTGCGATAACGGATTTGATGTGGTATATGACATTGATGCGGAGTATGTTGGTACTGTACTTTCATATATAAATTGAGACAAAATGGGAACTTTTTAACATCAAATCACGTCTAATAAAGTAGAAACGAAAAAGGAGCATAAAGCTATGAAAAAGAAAATATTTGCGTTTATTACTGTAATGGGATTGATTCCGGTGGCTATTCCGGCAAATGCAATGCAAAGCGGTACGTGCGGCGAAAATCTCACCTGGACACTTGATAACGGCATACTCACAATCAGCGGCACGGGTGATATGGAGGACTATACTCTTTTCTGCAAAGATTGGAATGATTACACAAAATCTCTTCCGCCCTGGCATAGCCCTTACCCGAACATAACCACTCTTATTGTTGAAGAAGGAGTAACCTCAATCGGAGATTTTGCGTTCGAAAGTCTCAGTAGCCTTTCTTCAGTTACACTTCCTGACACAATAACCAGAATCGGAGATTCAGCATTTTTTGACTGCTCATTTACAGAAATCAGTATCCCTAATGTAACTTATATAGGTAACGGTGCCTTTTCAGGATGCGAAGAGTTGAAAAGTATATCCATTCCCTTCGGAGTAACTGCGATAAACTCTTCAACATTTTCATTCTGCACAAATCTTACAAAGGTTGAAATTCCGGAAAGCGTTACAGAAATAGAAAGCGGTGCATTCACCTTCTGCGAAGCCCTTTCCGAAATAGCCTTACCTGCCGGATTAAGAAAAATAGGCGAGGAAGCATTTTCAAGCACAGCTTTGTCAACCGTTCATATTCCCGACAGCGTAACCTACATCGGTAGCTCCGCATTCAGCTTTTGTGACAATCTGACAGAATTTACATATCCCGAAACTGCTGACATCGGAGTATGGGCATTTGACAGCCTTGATTTTGAAACGCACAAAGACGAATATGGAGTTGTATATTACAACAACCACCTGTTACCCGTCAACTTTGCGCTTTCAGGCGAGTATACGGTAAAGTATGGCACTGCCTATCTCGATGAACTTGCCTTCTGGAACTCCACCAAGCTGACGAACGTGATTTTACCCGACACCGTAACGCATATAGAAGCTGAGGCTTTTAGGGAGTGCAGTAGCCTCGAAAATATAACTATCCCGGACAGTGTCATTGAAATCGGCAGATATGCTTTCAATAACTGCACACACCTTAAAAGTATCTACATTCCGTCAACCGTTACGAAAATTGGTCGAAAAGCATTTTTACGTTGCATCCGTCTTGAGGATATATATTTTGAAGGCACTCCTGAGCAGTGGCAAGAAATAACCTCTAACGGAAGCGTTCTTGGACTGGGTTCGGAAAACGCAACAATCCACTACAACCACACTCAGCCCGAAAACCCATACACCGCTTCAATGGCACTTGAAGAATATTTACCCGAAGGCATAACTGCCAACAAAACCGACACCGGCTTCACACTCTCACTCGCTGTTGATTGTGATAAAGTAATCGCAACGCACTATTCCAACGGCAGACTGATAAACGTCAGCACCGCCATCATATCAGACGGCATCGCCGCAATTGACATTGCAGCGGATACGGATGATGTAAAAGTATGGTCGTGCGAT
>JAZQHZ010000207.1:0-2112 GCA_045540855.1 Clostridia bacterium | reverse complement strand
TAGTATTTATTTTATTATCAATCATCGAAATAAAATCATCTGTTCTCATATTCAAACATTCCTTTCAATTGTTAACAATATTATATCACATCACCTACATCAATGCAACAATCTCATATATAAAATAACAAAGTACATGCTTTCTATATTCTTTTAGTATTTTCAAATACTATTATTCACCTTACAAGCTCTTAATATTATCATTATTTTAATCGGTCATCATTCTCCTATATTCATCAATGCATCTTACGTATAATCTTACCGTACACAAGTTTCTTTTCCGTATTATACTTATTTATCACAACCTCCACGCTATCGCCGATCTTGAAGTCACCGTCGTACTGCATTGAGTCATACGAGCAAAGTACATCCGTCACACCGTCATATAATCGGCAGAACACACCACCGCCGTATTTGCCTACAATCTTTGCTATCCTCGTCGAGCTAAGCGGATGCCTTGTTTCTATACCGTCGAACGGATGCGGCGTTGTTTCCTTTATCGACAATTTCAAGACATTCTCATCCTTGTCATATTCCTTGATTACTGCTTTTCTGACCTCACCCGGATGTATCGTCTCACGCAGGTCAGGCACAATACTATAGCTCACATCGCGTTGCGACAACATAACATCATAACCACCGTAATTTACTGTACATACTCCTCTGCCTACGGAGATTATGTCTACATCTACTATCTGTCCTTCTGCTATTCTTCGCCTTGCCGCAGCACGCTGCATCTTCTGCAGTGCAAGCTTTCTTGACGCCACTGCAAATCCGGCTTCACGGTCTATGTACGTCACAACATAATTTACATTTGCTCCACACATTGAGTGAAGGATATGATATCCCGAATCGAGTTCTTCCAGAAATACCTCTGTTTCCGGGATTATAATCTTAATACGGTACTTGATTACAATCAGGCATCGTACCGTTGTTTTCTCCGGCTCCGTCTTGCCTTTCGGTATCAGATTGAATTCGTGCAAATCCACACCTGCCACGCCGCCCGATACTACCGAGCCGCTTCGATATGAAGCATATATACCCTGCCACTCTTCTCTTTCCTGTTCTGTTAAGTCCTTGTCCATCTCTGCTAAGTTTAAATCTTTGAATTCCATAATATTGTCTCCTTTCGCCTTCTGCGTTAAATATATATTTTACCGCTGTTTTCACAGCCGTAATTACAAAATTATTTCCTGAAAAATACTGCTCCTTTATCCGTCACCACTGCATATCTGCAGTTGCAGTTTACATCTATAAGTTTCATTTGCTCCTTCTCATCCAGAAGAAATATGACAAGCTCATTCTTTTCTGCACTGAACTTGTCTGAAACATATTTGCAGATTATCTGTTCATTTCCATCTCGGACCGGTATTATGCATATCTCCTTGTTATGATCATTGGCATTCACGAAGAATCGTATTGTGATATATCCTTTGCTCCTGTTATGTGTGATTATATTGTCCATAAATTTCAGCATCACCTCAACAGAGCGGACTACGTCAAAATCAACTTCTGTTCCTTTGGGACATACTGCTGCTCCATTTTTCTCATAGTCACCGAACATACACATCTGCTCAATATACCTTCCAAGGCTTTTAAATGTCGTTTTAAATTTCGCATTAACCATCGCCGTAAGCTGTGATTCAAGTAAGCTTCCATATTCATCAAGCAAGTCAGCAATATATTTCTGGTAAGCATTCATATACACTTTCATTCCTCCTGACTTTTCCGCTGATAGTTCAGATACGGATCAACATGCAGCAAGCTGTATTCCTCGGTTATACAGTTGAAAATCACACTCATAACGTAACCGGTTATATTTTTTATCTGCCTGTCATTGCTGTGCAGCTTATGCAGTACCGTGCGTAATATCTCCGGGTTAAGCTCGTACATACGGCTACGTACCTTATTCTGCGGTAAAGTTGCTTGTCCTATTTTCAGTCCATCCGTATAGAACAATCGCTCTATTGCATCATAGAGAATTCTCCTCTCGTCCTTTGCAAAGGTATACAACTCACAATTTTTTAATATTTCCTCCAAGCTGTATATATCCTCTACTGACTGACTATTATATTTCTGATTACTCTCAGTCTTATTTATATCAGTCTTATT
>JAZQHZ010000206.1:0-10906 GCA_045540855.1 Clostridia bacterium | reverse complement strand
ATCGTATATAATGCCCAAAAGTATAGCTTGAGGGCGAATACATATTGAAAGGACAAAGTTAAATGGACAATAAACAAATGGCACAGCTGTTGTTTTCACACATTGATAAAACTCCGGCTGATTATGAAGCAATGTATCCGGCAAGAGACTTACCTGAGGGTGCAAGGGTAACACGTTTCGCACCGAGCCCGACAGGATTTTTACACTTCGGAAGCCTTTTTGCGGCATTTGTATCACAGAAGGCAGCCACCTCATCAAACGGCGTATTCTATCTTCGTATCGAGGATACAGATAAGAAGCGTGAGGTTGAAAACGGTGTAAGCGGTATGGTAAACGGTCTGAACGATTTCGGAATAGTACCTGATGAGGGAATGTTAAATGAAACAGACGAAAAGGGCAGCTACGGACCGTATATCCAGTCAAAGAGAAATGACATTTACCAGGCATATGTAAAGGATCTTGTAGAAAAGGGAATGGCATATCCGTGCTTTATGACAGAGGATGAAATCGCACAGGTGCGTGAAAAGCAGGAGGCGGCTAAGGAGCTTCCGGGAATTTACGGCGATTACGCAAAGTATCGTGGTATTTCATACGAGGAGGCAAAGGCTAAGATTGAAGCAGGTGAGGAATACGTTGTAAGACTTCATTCGCCGGGCACACCTGAGGGAAAGGTATCCTTCAAGGACGCAATCAAGGGCAATATCGAGATGCCGGAGAATATCTTGGACGTTGTGCTCTTAAAGAAGGACGGCACACCGACATATCACTTTGCACACGCAGTTGATGACCATTTAATGAGAACAACAGACGTTACAAGAGGTGACGAGTGGATTTCATCAGCACCGATTCATTTACAGCTGTTTAGAGTACTTGGCTTTAAAGCACCGAGATATGCTCATATCGCACCGATTATGAAGGTAGACGATGAAACACAGGGTAAGCGTAAGCTTTCAAAGCGTAAGGATCCGGAGGCGGCAGTAAGCTATTACAGCCAGGTTGGTATCCCGAAGGAAGCAGTACTTGACTACCTTCTCACAATTGCAAACTCAAACTATGAGGACTGGAAGCTTGCAAATAAGGGTGTTGATTCATCAGAATTCAAGTTCAGCCTTAATAAGATGAGCAAGGCAGGAGCATTATTTGACCTTGTAAAGCTTAACGATATTTCAAAGAACTATATCAGCACATTAACTGCCGAAGAAGTATACGACAAGGCAACAGAATGGGCAAAGGCAAATGACGGGGAATTGTACAAGGTATTATCGGATGATGAGGAATACGCAAAGGCAATCTTCGCAATTGAGCGTGGCAATGCAAAGCCGAGAAAAGACATTGCAAAGTGGGATGAAGTCAAGGCATATGTAGAGTATTTCTATGATGAGCTCTGGATGAGAGAAAGAGATTTTGCGGACAACCTCACAAATGCAGATATGGTTGAAATTCTTGAAGGCTACAAGAAGATATATACACCGGAGTGTACTGCTGAGGAGTGGTTCCCGATGGTGCGTGAAATGGCAGGCGAATTGGGCTATGCAAAGGCACCGAAGGATTACAAGAAGAATCCTGACGACTATAAGGGACACGTTGGTGACGTTGCAGGCGTAGTACGTGCGGCGGTTACAGGCAGAAGAAATACGCCTGATATTTATGAAATTATGCAGACCTTGGGCTATGACGAGACAATGAAGCGTATAGACGAGGCAATTGAAGCATTAAGATAAGCACTGAAAGGAAAAATATATAAATGGAAGAATATGTAAGCAGAAATTTCATTGAGGAAGCGATTGACAAGGACTTAGAAACAGGACATTATGACCACGTTCAGACACGTTTCCCGCCGGAGCCGAACGGCTATCTCCATATAGGACACGCAAAGGCAATCTGCATTGACTTCGGTATGGCAGAGAAATACAAGGGAAAGTGTAATCTTCGTCTTGACGATACAAACCCGACAAAGGAAGATACAGAGTATGTTGACGCAATTATGGAGGACATCAAGTGGCTCGGCTTTGAGTGGGACAAGGTGTTCTATGCATCAGACTATTTCGATGATATGTATGCTGCGGCAATAAAGCTCATTAAAAAGGGCAAGGCATTCGTATGTGATTTAACAGCAGAAGAAATCAGAGCATACAGAGGAAGCCTTACAGAGCCGGGCAAAAACAGCCCATACCGTGATCGCTCAATCGAGGAAAACCTTGATTTATTCAAGCGTATGACAGACGGCGAGTTCCCGGACGGCTCAAAGGTATTAAGAGCAAAGATTGATATGGCGTCACCGAATCTTAATATGCGTGACCCGGTAATTTACAGAATTTTAAGAGCACATCACCACAGAACAGGCGATAAGTGGATAGTATACCCGATGTACGATTTCGCACATCCGATTTCAGATACGGTTGAGGGTGTTACACACTCGCTCTGCTCGCTTGAATTTGAGGATCACCGTCCGTTATATGACTGGGTGTTACGTGAGGTTGGCTATGAGGCTCCGTCAAGACAGATTGAGTTCGCAAGAATGAACCTTAACTATACCTTAACATCAAAGAGACGTTGCTTAAAGCTCGTTCAGGACGGAATCGTTTCAGGCTGGAACGATCCGAGAATGTCAACCTTATGCGGTATGAGAAGACGTGGCTATACACCGGCATCAATCAGAGATTTCTGTGAGAGAATCGGTGTTGCAAAGGCGAACAGTGTAATTGATTTTGCAATGCTTGAGGCGTGCATCCGTGAGGATTTGAACGCACACGCACCGAGAGCAATGGCAGTAATTGACCCGATTAAGCTTGTAGTTGATAACTATCCGGAGGATTTGGTTGAGGAATTCGAGGTCGAGGTAAACCCGGAGGATCCGTCAATGGGAATGAGAAAGGTAGAGTTCTCAAAGTACCTCTATATCGAGAGAGAGGACTTCCGTGAGGAAGCACCGAACAAGTACAAGAGAATGGTACCGGGCAGAGAAATTCGCTTAAAGGGAGCATATTACGTAACGGCAACAGGCTGTGAAAAAGACGAAAACGGAAATATCACAGTAGTTCACTGTGATTACGCACCCGATTCAAAGGGCGGCGATACAGAGGACAAGCGTAAGGTAAAGGGCACAATCCACTTTGTAAGCGCAAAGAATGCGATTGATGCAGAGGTAAGACTTTATGACAGACTCTTCAACGTATCAAATCCGTCAGATGAAAGCGGAGTAAATGACTTTACGGAGAACTTAAATCCGGACAGTATGGTTATAATGGCAAACGCCAAGGTTGAAAAGGATATGGCAAATGCAAAGGCAGGCGACACATTCCAGTTTATGCGTCAGGGCTATTTCTGCGTTGATATTGATTCAACAGCTGAGAAGTTAATATTCAACAGAACAGTAGGCTTAAAGGACAGCTGGAAAGGCGGCAATGCCTGAAAAAATGCTCGTTGCATCTCACCACTAAATGTTACTTGAAGTATAAGCATACATCGGCGTCCCATTTAGCGGCAATCTGCTTAGAGCATTTGTTCAGTCAATATATTTGAAAAAGGAGAACAGTAAAATGGTAGAATTTACAGAATTTTATGCCGATAGAGTAAAGCCTATGAAGGGCTCGGCAATCAGAGAAATGTTTAAGAGAATGGCAGACCCGGAGATTATTTCTCTTGCAGGCGGCAACCCTGCATCAGAGCTTTTTCCGGGAGATGAGCTTTCAAAGATAGCAGGAAAAATCCTTATGACAAGCCCGACATTAGCACTTCAGTACGGTACGACGGACGGCTATCCGAAGATGAAGGAATGTGCAAAGCAGCGTGCAATGAAGGTTAATGCCTACGCTGAGGGCGATGAGGTTATCATTATGACCGGTGCAAACCAGGGAATTGACCTCACAACAAAGGCACTTATAAATAAGGGTGACAAGATTATCGTTGAAAATCCGAGCTTTATCGGCAGCCTCAACGCATTCCGTACATATGAATGTGAGCTTGTAGGCGTAGATGTTGATTCTGACGGTATGAATATGGAAAAGCTTGAAGAGGCTTTAAAGAATAATGAGGGTGTGAAGTTTATCTACACAATCCCGACATTCCAAAATCCGACAGGTACAACAATGCCGTTAGAAAAGAGAAAGAAGCTTTTAGAGCTTGTCTCAAAGTACAATGTACTCGTATTAGAGGATAACCCGTACGGCGACTTGCGTTTCTCGGGCGAAGAGGTACCGACAATCAAGTCACTTGACACAGAGGGCAGAGTAATCTATGCCGGCTCATTCTCAAAGATTTTATCACCGGGTATGCGTCTTGGCTATATCGTAGCAGCCGCACCGCTTATGGAAAAGATTGAAATCTTAAAGCAGGTTAATGACGTTCACACGCCGATGCTTACACAGCTTATGTGTGTTGAGTTTATGAAGAAGTACAACATAGACAGCTATATAGAAAAGAACAGACAGCTTTACGGCAAGAAGTGCAAGGTAATGGTTGATGCTATGGAAAAGTATTTCCCGAAGGGCAAGGTAGAGTGGACGGTGCCGGAGGGTGGAATCTTCTTATGGTGCAAGTGCCCGACAATCGACGATATAACACCGATTGTGGACAAGTGTCTTGAAAAGAAGGTAGCAATCGTACCGGGCTCAAACTTTGCAATTGATATCAAGGCAAAGAATAATCAGTTCAGACTTAACTTCTCATCAGCAACACCTGAAAAGCTTGAAGAGGGTGTAAGACGTTTAGGTGAGGTTTTAACTGAAAATCTTTAATGTTAGGAAGTAAAGAGTAATGAATGATAAGAAAACTATATTTTCGGGAGTACAGCCGTCGGGTAATCTTACCCTGGGTAACTATCTCGGAGCTATAAAAAACTGGGTAAATCTGCAGGATGACTATAACTGTATCTATGCAATGATGGATTTGCATACAATCACAGTCCGTCAGACACCGGCAGATGTACGCCGCAGAACAATGGAGGTTTTAGCCCTTTATATTGCGTGCGGAATTGACCCGGAAAAATCAGTGCTGTTCATACAGTCGCAGAATCCTGCACACGCACAGTTGAGCTGGGTATTAAACTGCTATACATATATGGGCGAGCTTCAGCGTATGACACAGTTCAAGGACAAGTCATCACGTCATGCAGAGAACATCAATGCAGGACTGTTCACATATCCCGTACTTATGGCATCGGATATTCTATTATATCAGACGGACTATGTGCCGGTGGGTAAGGATCAGCTCCAGCATATTGAAATCTGCCGTGACGTTGCACAGAGATTTAACGGAATTTACGGCGATGTCTTTAAGATTCCGGAAGGAATGCTTTCAAAGTCAGGTGCAAAGATTATGAGCTTGCAGGAGCCGGAAAAGAAGATGTCAAAATCAGACCCGAATCCGAAGTCATACATCTCAATGATGGACGACCTTAACGTTATTGCAAAGAAGATTAAGAGTGCAGTAACCGACAGCGAGGGCGTAATTGAATACAGAGAAAATGATATTACAAAGGCAGGAATAAACAACCTTTTAAGTATTATGTCAGCAGTTACAGGCAGAACACCTGAGGAAATTGCCGCAGATTACAGCGGCAAGGGCTATGGTGATTTCAAGAGTGACGTTGCAGAAGCAGTGGTTGAAACAATCCGTCCTATAAGAGCGGAATATGACAAGCTTATTGCAGATAAGAAATATCTCACAGACATCTGTGCAAGAGGTGCAGAGGTAGCTGAAAGAATAGCAAACAGAACACTTAACAAGGTATATAAGAAGGTTGGTTTCGTATTGAAATAACCTGATAAGGGAGATTGAAATGAATATACAACAGACCTTATATATAATTTTTGCATTCGTGATTTCGTTTATGTTCACGTTTGCAACAACACCGTTGGTAAGACGTCTCGCATTTAAAATCGGTGCAATAGACGTGCCGAAGGATAAAAGACGAGTGCATAAAAGACCTACTCCGAGAATCGGCGGAATTGCAATGGTATTCGGATTTATGGTTGCAACGCTCTGCTTTGCAGATTTTTCAAGAGAAATCTGCGGCACGCTTTGCGGACTGCTTATAATATTCATAATGGGTATAGTAGACGACTGTAAAGAGCTTGATGCAAAGCTGAAATTTGTAGTTCAGATTATTGCGGCACTGGTTGTAATATATGTGGGTGATATCAAAATTGATATTTTCACAAACCCGAATATTTTCACAAGCACAAACCCGTATATAATCCTTCCGGAATGGCTTTCGGTAATCATAACGGTGTTATGGATTGTGTTTATTACAAACGCAGTTAATTTCATTGACGGACTTGACGGACTTGCGGCAGGTGTAAGTGCAATTATGTCAGCATCGTTGGTATTTATCTCGGTAAGAGTAGGCGAATATCCGATTGCAGTGATGGGAATTGCAATAATCGGTGCGTGCCTCGGATTTTTACCGTTCAACTTCAATCCGGCAAAGATATTTATGGGCGATACCGGCTCAACCTTCCTCGGATTTATGCTTGCAACGCTTTCAATTCAGGGAATGTTCAAGAGCTATGCGGTAATCTCGTTTGCAGTACCGTTCCTGGTATTGGGACTTCCGTTATTTGATGCAAGCTTTGCGATGATAAGACGAGTTTTAACGGGCAAAAACCCGATGTCAGCAGACAGAGGTCATCTGCACCACAGACTTATAGATATGGGCTTTTCACAGAAGCAGACAGTATTCATACTTTATGCAATAAGCGGAGTGTTGGGTATTTCAGCTATGCTTCTTGCAGAAAGCGGATTCTTAAGGGCGCTGCTGTTACTTATGTGTGTGCTGGTGCTGCTGTTAATCGGCTCATTCTTGGGTTCAAACAGCTATGTGCATCAGACACCTAAAAAGAGCGAAGACAATACTGAAGATAATACTCAAGAGTAAAATGAAATATATGCGGCGGTATAGCACCGCCGCATTAATTCCCGTTTCGATGCTTTGTATAAATCAGGTATTGATATATCTGATTTATAGAACGCATCAAACAGTGAGGAGGCGATTGCAATGGAAAATTTACTCGCTGAATTAGAGGCGTTGTTAGAAAATAATCAATATGCCGAAATCAGAAAAATCATCGAGGTGATGGAGCCGGCAGATATAGCGGCAGTAATTGACGAGCTGTTTGCCGATGACTTCGAGCACGAGAAGAATTTTTTGAGGATGTTCCGCCTGTTGCCGAAGGATGAAGCAGCAGAGGTTTTCACCTATATGGAATCCGAAATGCAGGAGCATCTGATAGGTGCGTTTTCGGATAACGAGCTTCGTGAGATGCTTGCACAGTCCTTTATTGATGACACGGTTGATATCATCGAAGAGATGCCGGCAAATGTAGTGGCACGAATTCTTGCCAATTCAACCACCGGTGCAAGAAAGGCAATAAATCAGATTCTGCATTATCCTAAGGACAGTGCAGGAAGCATAATGACAGTCGAATACGTAAGCTTATCAAAGGAGCTTACAGTGCGTGAGGCATTTGATAAAATCCGTGAGGTAGGAATAAATAAGGAAACAATCTATACCTGCTATGTAACTGAAAACCGCAAGCTTATTGGCGTTGTTACCGTAAAGGACTTATTTATGGCGGACGAGGACGACAAAATAGCGGATATAATGGAAACCAACGTCATAACGGTTGAAACCACCCGTGACAGGGAAGAGGTTGCAATGATGTTCGGTAAATACGATTATATTGCAATTCCTGTTGTAGACAGCGGTTACAGACTTGTAGGAATTGTAACCTTCGACGATGCTATTGATGTCATCAACGAGGAAAATACGGACGACTTCGCAAAAATGGCAGCGGTTGCACCGTCTGATGAGTCGTATTTCAAGACGGGTGTTTTCAGGCATATGCTTAACCGTATCGGATGGCTGTGCATACTTATGATTTCCGCAATGGTTACGGGATTTTTAACTGAAAAATACAGCCACACCTTTGAGGCTATCCCGATTTTGGTTTCGTTTATGCCGATGATAATGGGTACAGGCGGCAACTCCGGCTCGCAGAGCTCGGTGCTTGTTATACGAAGTCTTGCATTAGGTGAGATTGAATTCAAGGATTTCTTTAAGGTGGTATTCAAGGAATTCCGCATAGCAATTCTTGTAAGCTCGGTGCTTGCGATAGTAAACAGTGTCAGAATATTCTTTATGTATGATTATGACTGGCTGCTTGCGATAACCCTATGCATATCAATAATATTTACGGTGGTATTTTCGAAGCTTATCGGAGCCGCACTACCGATGCTTGCAAAAAAATGCAAGCTTGACCCGGCACTTGTTGCAACTCCGCTTATTTCAACAATAGTAGACTGTTGCTCGTTGTTCATATACTTCAATATAGCGATGAGAATATTCAATTTAGGTTAATATATGATTAGAATTACAAATATAAAGCTGTCACCCGATATTTCGGAGAGTGATTTGCCGGGATTGATTCAGAATAAATACGGTATAAAAAAAATCAAGTTATTTAAAATTGCTAAGAAATCAGTCGATGCAAGACGGAAAAATGACGTGCATTATGTATATGCCGTTGATGTTGAAACCGATGACGACAAAAAGTACTTAGGCAAAAATATCACCCTGCATGAGGAAAAGGAATATGTATTCCCGAAAGGAACAATTCCTCAAAAGCCTGTTGTAATAGCAGGAATGGGCCCGGCAGGAATGATGTGTGCACTTGCACTTGCGAAAAACGGAGTAAAGGTAATAGTCTGCGAGCGTGGCAAGTGTGTAGAGGAAAGAAAGCGTGATGTGGAGCAATTCTGGGAAAGCGGAAAGCTTAATCCTTCTTCGAACGTACAGTTCGGCGAAGGCGGTGCCGGAACGTTTTCAGACGGCAAGCTCACGACAGGAATAAACGACGAAAGAATTGCATATGTGCTTAAAGAATTTTATGAGCACGGTGCACCTGAAGAGATTTTATATCAGTCAAAGCCGCACATCGGCACAGATAAGCTTTGCGATATGGCAAGGTCAATACGCAATGATATAATTGCCCACGGTGGCGAGGTGCGTTTTTCAACTACTGTAACTGACATATTGATAAGTGATAACCATATCAGCGGTGTCAGAATCACAAATGACGGCAGGGAAGAAATAATTGAAACAGATAATCTTGTGCTGGCGATAGGTCACAGTGCAAGGGACACCTTTGAAATGCTTAAAAGCAAAGGTATTAAAATGATAAGAAAGCCGTTTTCGGTGGGTGCAAGAATTGAGCATTCGCAGGAAATGATAAATAAAAGTCAGTACGGTGACTTTTACGATAAGCTCGGTGCGGCAGATTATAAGCTTTCAATTCACCTTGAAAGCGGACGAAGTGTATACACCTTCTGTATGTGTCCCGGTGGCTATGTAGTAGCCTCGGCGTCCGAGGAGGGAGGAATAGTCACAAACGGAATGAGCTGCTTTAAGCGTGACGGAAAGAATGCAAATGCGGCACTGCTTGTAAATATCACGCCGGAGGATTTTGAAGGCGAGGATGTGCTTGCCGGAATGTATTTCCAGAGAGAAATAGAGCAAAGGGCATATAAAGCTGCAAACAGCACCTATAAAGCACCGGCACAACGTGTAGGTGAATTTATAGGACTTAAAAATGAAGGTGAACAGATAGAGCCGACCTATAAGCCCGGCGTAACATGGGTAAATATAGATGAGGTTTTACCTGGATTTGTAACAGAGGCGATGAAGGAAGCGATTATAAAGCTTGATAATAAGCTTTGCGGCTTTGCATCACCGGGAGCGGTATTAACGGCACCCGAAACACGTTCATCGTCACCTGTAAGGATTTTAAGAGATAAGGAAACTATGCAATCAGAGGTTGTAGGCTTGTATCCGTGCGGTGAGGGAGCAGGCTATGCAGGCGGAATAACCTCGGCGGCGGTTGATGGAATAAAGGTTGCGGAACGGATTATAAAATAAAAGAAATGGGGAGATAGAATGAAAAAGAAAATAATAGCACTTGGTATGGCTTTATCAATGATGCTCAGTGCCGCTCCGGCATTGGCATTTGATGATGTGTACGAGGGTGACTGGTATGCAGAGGCTATCAATTATATGGTGCAAAGCGGATATATGAACGGCATTTCAGAAACAGAGTTTGCACCGAATGCCGGAATGACACGTGCAATGTTTGTTACGGTATTAGGACGTATGGACGGAGCATATGTAGATGGCTATACAAAGAAAATTTTCCCGGATGTGGAGATGAGTGAGTGGTATGCAAAATATGTAAGCTGGGCACTGGAAAATGGGATTGTTTCGGGATTTTCAGATCTGAAATTCCATCCGGATGAACAGATAAACCGTGCACAGCTTGCGGTTATGATAAAGCGTTATCTTGATTACAGAGGCATAACCCTTGCAGATAATCCGGCGGCATATGAGGCATTTTCGGATGCAAATAAGATACCGCAGTGGGCGGCAGACGGCGTTGACCTTATGCGAAGAACAGGAATAATAACAGGCGATTCATACGGTGCATTTATGCCGGAAAGCTTTGCTACACGTGCTCAGATTGCAACAACAATAATGAAGCTTCGTAAGGTTATGAATGGCGAGGTGCTGGGAATACCGGGCAGAGTGGAGCAGAGTAAGGCTGAAAAAATCCTTGGAGATATGACGTTAGAGGAGAAAATTTATCAGATGATAGCATTAACTCCGGAACAGCTCACAGGTATTTCGCAGGCTACAATGGGCGGTCAGACTACGAAGGACGCAATTGAAAAATATCCGGTAGGAACAATAATTTATTCGGAAAATAATGTCATTGATGAAGCACAGATAACATCAATGGTGAATAATACAAAGGAATTTGCACAAATAACACCATTTATGGCGATTGAAGAAGAGCCGGGAACATATTCGGTTCTTTCAAAAGCAATAGGCAAGGATGCCTTTAAGGATGCCTAT
>JAZQHZ010000205.1:0-3796 GCA_045540855.1 Clostridia bacterium | reverse complement strand
GTCAGCAAGGGAGATTTTCAAGAGGGAATTTCCCTCTTGAACGGTACTCTTTTTCGTTCTTTTTCTGTTACTGCAGACAGAAAAAGAACCGGGGATATACGTTGCAAACAATTAAAACTGAACGTCTTGGGGCAGAGCCCGATTGAATTGTTTAGGCAAGTACAACATCCCGATAAACCCAAATTTAAAATAATTTTTCATCCTTCGGATGAAAAATTACATTCAATTTTGAATTCTGAATTGTGAATTGTGAATTTAAAGAACGTGCCTTTCGGCACGTTCTTATATCCCATATAATCTCTTTCCATTCTCAAACGTAATCCTCTCCATTTCCTCCGCACTTATCCCCTTGATCTCTGCAAGCTTCTGTGCCACATATTTTGTGTACGGAGAAATATTACGCTTGCCTCGCATCGGCACCGGTGCCATATATGGAGCATCCGTTTCTATCACAAGCCTGTCGAGTGGCACTGCTGCTGCCGCTTCGCACGGTCGCTTTGCATTATTGAACGTCACAACTCCTGTAAATCCTACATACATTCCCCAGTCAACGATTTCACGTACCATTTCCGCACTGCCGCTGTAACAGTGAAACACACCGCCACATTCCCACACCTTATGCTCACGCAAGAGATCCATTGTGTCGCCATGTGCGTCACGATCGTGGATAATCACCGGCTTTTTCAGCTCCTTTGCAAGCTCAAGCTGCATTGCAAGAAGAGACTTCTGCTTTTCCTTGTTATCCTGTACCCAGTAATAATCAAGCCCAATCTCGCCGATCGCCTTTATTTTCGGATGCTGCGCAAACCTGCGGATTTCATCGGCAAGCCTGTCATTCACTGTATCCACTTCCTCCGGATGCACTCCAACCGCACCGTACATAAACGGATATTTCTCGCACAGTGCCACAATCTCACTGAATTCATCCGCCTTCGTCGCCGGTGTCATTATAAGCCCTACGCCATTTTTCTCCATTCCCGACATCAGCTCGTGCAAATCCTCGCTGAACTGTCTGTCGTTGTAATGTGCGTGTGTATCAAACAGCATCAATAACTCTCCTCTCCGTTATTATCATATCCATCGCCACGTCAAATTCGTCCGTTTCAAGCTCGTCCACCACCTGGAAATCATAGCACAGCCCGATTTTCACCGCCCTGCTTTCACCAAGCAGTCTGTCGTAATAGCCCTTGCCGAAGCCGCATCGGTTTCCCTTAACGTCAAAAGCTATCCCCGGCACAATAATCAGGTCAATGTCGCCTACCTGTGCCTCTTTAATCTCGTCCGGCTCCCATATCCCGTACGCACCCTTGTGCATATCACAAAAGCCCGACACGTATGACGGCGTAATCGTAAAGGTGTCGGTGTTGCATACCGGCACCACTATTTTTTTACCGGAATTACTCAGCTTTTCCACTATCTCCGCAGTGTCAACCTCTCTGAACGCCGACAGATAAACCATTACCGTCCTTGCGTTTTTAAAGCAATCAAGCGAAAAAAGCACAGCTGAAATTTCTGCACTTTTTTCCTGTATTTCCTCTTCGCTTAACTGACGGCGTAGCTTTTTCATATATTCACGTGCTTCGTTTTTTTCCATATCAATACTGCATTGTTGCACGAACCTTATCCGCCGTTGCTCTGTCCTTTAAAGCCGCAACGATTTCAAATCCGAACTCGCTCGCCGCACCTGCACCCTTTGCAGTGATAATTTTTCCGTCAACTACCACCTTATCGCCGACTACCTCCGCACCGTAAAGGCAATCCTCAAAGCCCGGGAAGCAGGTTGCTTTCTTGCCCTGTAAAAGCTGCTTCTTGCCAAGAATTGACGGCGAAGCACAGATTGCACACACGTACTTACCGTGTGCCACTGCGTAGTTTATCAGACTGTGTACCGATTCCGACGCATCGAGATTCGCATATCCCGGAGCACCGCCCGGCAATACAACTGCATCAATTTTGTCGCAGTCTACCTCGTCAATCATAATATCAGCCTCAACCCTGATTCCGTGTGCACCCGTAACATACTCGTTGCCAAGCGATACAGTTTTCACGTCAAGTCCTGCACGAAGCATAATATCAACCGGCTCAATAGCCTCAACCTCTTCAAATCCGTCTGCTAAAAATACATATACCATTTTTATACCTCCTGTAAATTAATGTTTAGCGGATTAGTTTGCACTTATTCAAACGATTCAAACGGGCTCTGCCCCAAGACGTTCAGCATTGATTGCTTGCAACGTATATCCCCGGTTCTTTTTCTGTCATCAGCAACAGAAAAAGAACAAAAAAGAATGCCGTTCAAGACGTTCCCTCTTGAAAATCTCCCTTTAAATGGTGCAGTGGCAGGCAATGCCTGCATACGAAGGTGTCGTGGAATTTTGTAAGAGGGTGCAGCTTAAATTTACAAACATTACCCACAAATTGTAAGGTTTGAATTGCGAACATTATTGCGTCAGCAATAATTGTGAATTGTGAATTATGAATTGTGAATTAAATTAATGTTTTGCGGCAAAGCCGCTAAACATTAATTTAATATACATCTACAACCGTTCTCGGCTTATTGTGATAATTCACACTCAACACCAATCCAATCGCGAGGCAATTCGTCAGCATCGAGCTTCCTCCGTAGCTTACCAACGGCAACGGTATGCCTGTTACCGGCATCAGTCCGATACACATTCCCACGTTTTCAAATACGTGGAATAAAAACATCGCCGCAACTCCTACGCATATATACCTTCCGTATGAATTATCTGCCTTCAGTGCAATCTTATAGCATCTGAAAATCAAGGCAAACAATGCAATTACCAGTATCGCCGCACCTATGAAGCCCCATTCCTCGGCTATTACCGAGAAAATGAAGTCCGTACTCTTGGTCGGCAGATATTCCATCTGATTCTGCGTACCCTCAAGATATCCCCTGCCCCACAATTGTCCCGAGCCAACCGCAATCTTTGACTGGATTACGTTATAGCCACGGTTGAGCGGGTCTAAATCAGGGTTAAAGAATACCTGTATTCGCTTCTGCTGATACTCGTCTAAGACATATCTGTAAATAAACGGCAACGAAGCCACTCCGGCAATTGCTACCGGGATGATATATTTCCAGGAAATCCGTGCGGTAAAGAGCAGGCACACAAACATAAACATAAATACCAACGCACTGCCGACATCCGGCTCCGCAAGAATAAGTCCGATGATAACTCCGGCATGAATCATAAGGCAAAGCAGGGTTTTAAGCTCGTTTATCTTCTTATCCACCCTCGATAAATGATGCGAGAACGTCAGTATAAAGCACACCTTAGCAAGCTCCGAGGGCTGAATTCCGATACCGCCTATTCGTATCCAGTTCTTGGCACCCCAGTCACCGCTGACACCGAAGAAGAATACAAGCACAAGAATAACAATAGCGAAAATATAGATATGCTTTGAAATACTCTTGAACTGCTCATAATCAAACCGGCTCAGGGCAAGCATAGCAGTGATTCCCATCGCAAATGCAATCGACTGCACTATTACACTTGAGCTTGTACCATAGCTTTTAGTTGCCGAATATATATTAATAAGTCCGAAAATTGCGATACCTATCGTAAGCAGGAAAAGAATCCAGTCAAATTCCATACTCATAATTGTAGGTCGCACAGGTTGTTTTTTCTTTTTCATTATATACCTCTTTTGGTAAATTAATGTTTATGTGCGTTTGTAGGGGCGAACCGTGTTCGCCCGCCTACCAAATATCGGTGGTTATCCCGGGCGAACACGGTTCCCCCCTACATCTATATTCAAATTCGGTAGAACG
>JAZQHZ010000204.1:0-13407 GCA_045540855.1 Clostridia bacterium | reverse complement strand
GCTGATGAGGGCATCAGCCCCTACAATCCATAATTTAATTATACGCATAAACATTAATTTATAATTACGCATTGCGAATTACGCATTACGCATTGTAGATAATTCATTCCATTTCCTTCAGTCCAGTATAAAGTTCAAAATACCGTCCCTTTTGTTCGAGCAACTCCTCGTGCGAGCCTCGCTCTATTATTTCACCGTTTTCTAAAACCATAATCGCATCGGAGTTTCTGATTGTTGATAAACGGTGTGCAATTACAAAGGTTGTTCTGTCCTCCATCAGTGCATCCATTCCCTCGTTGATTGAACGCTCTGTTCTTGTATCAACCGAGCTTGTCGCTTCGTCAAGGATTAATATCGGTGCCTTTGACAGTGCCGCCCTTGCTATATTGATGAGCTGACGCTGTCCCTGCGAGAGGTTTGCACCGTCACCGTGGAGCATCGTGTCATACCCGTCGGGCATATTCTTGATGAACATATGCGCACACGACGTAATCGCCGCCTGACGCACCTCGTCATCCGTCGCATCAAGTCTGCCATAGCGGATATTTTCCATAACCGTACCCGTAAACAGGTGCGTGTCCTGAAGCACCATTGCTATATTGCTTCTGAGGCATTCAAGACTTATATCCTTTATATCCACGCCGTCAATACTGATTTTTCCCGAATCAATATCGTAAAAGCGTGTGATAAGATTTGTAATCGTGGTTTTGCCTGCACCCGTCGAGCCGACAAGTGCAATCTTCTGTCCCGGATGTGCGAAAATCGACACATCCTTTAAAATTGTCTTATCCGGATTGTATCCGAAGGTCACATTTTCAATTAAAACATCGCCCTTTACACGTCCCAAATCAAGCTTCTTGCCCTCGTCCTTCTCCGGAGTGGAGTCCATTACGTCAAACACACGCTCTGCACCCGCAAGTGCGGACATTATGTTTGTAATCTGCTGTGAAAGCTCGTTAATCGGACGTGAGAACTGTCTTGAATAGTTGACAAACACAGTAAGTCCGCCGATGTCAAGTGCGGCAAACGGCACTCCGCCGCCCCATCTTGATATAAAAGCGATAATTGAGCCGACAGTTGCGGTGAGCGTGTAATTCACCTGGCTCATTGCGTTCATACACGGACCCATAATGCCGCCTATGAACTGTGCACGTATCTGTAATTTTCTCAGCTCGTCATTAAGACCGGTAAACTCGTCAATGATTTTTTCCTCGTGGTTAAATACCTTAACCACCTTCTGACCGCTTACTGTTTCCTCAATATAGCCGTTCACCTTACCCAGTGCCTTTTGCTGTGAGCTGAAATATTTACGTGAGTGCGATGCAATTGTTGTACCCACCTTTGCCATAACCGGAGTCATAACAACAGTCACCACCGCAAGCACCCAGTTGGTGTAAAGCATAAGTGCAAGTGTGCCAAGAAGCGTTATTGTACCCGAGAAAATCTGTACCAATGTGGAGTTAAGCATTTCGCCGATAATATCAACGTCGTTGGTAAAACGGCTCATAATATCGCCCGTTGCATTCGTGTCGAAATATCTTACGGGCAGCTTTTGCACACTCTTGAAGAGCGATTCTCTTATACGCCTTAATGTGCCCTGCGATACACTTATCATAATTCGTGACTGGATATACGTGGCACCAACGCCTAAAAAGTATATAACCGCCATCACGATAAGCCCCTGAATAAGTCCTGTGACCTTTTGCTGCGGAGTTGTTGAAGCATCCACAAGACCGTTTATAATCGGTCTTAACAGATACGAGCCGCCAAGTGCCGATGCAGAGCTTACAAGCACGCACACAAGTGCCGCTGTGATTTTGTATTTTTCCGTTGAGAGATAGCCCAAAAGTCTTTTGATTGTCGCCTTCGTATTCTTCGGCTTTGACTTCTTGCCGTATCTCTTGTCCTGATTTCCCGGTCCTCTTCCCGGTGTCATTGCAGGAGGCATCTTACTCCACCTCCTTTTCTTTGTCCATCTGCGAATAGTAGATGTCACGGTACTCCTCACAGCTTGCCATAAGCTCCTTATGAGTACCCATTCCGGCAATCTTGCCGTCCTCTAAAACGATAATTTTATCTGCATCAATTACTGATGTTATTCTCTGTGCAATTATAATCTTTGTCGAATCCTTGAGGCTTGTTGCAAACGCTTCTCTTATCCTTGCCTCCGTTGCGGTATCAACCGCACTTGTGGAGTCGTCTAAAATAAGGATTTTCGGCTTTTTTAAAAGTGCCCTTGCGATACAGAGCCTTTGCTTCTGTCCGCCCGATACGTTTACGCCGCCCTGACCTAATTCCATATCGTAGCCGTCTGTGAAATTGGTTACGAAGCCGTCTGCCTGTGCCGCTTCTGCCGCCGCACGGATTTCGTCCATACTTGCGTTTTCATCGCCCCATCTGAGGTTTTCCTCAATTGAGCCGCTGAACAGTACGTTCTTCTGCAATACCATTCCCACGCCGTCACGCAGATTTTTAAGGCTGTAATCCCTTACGTCAACTCCGTCAACCAGAACAGAGCCGCGTGTCACGTCATAAAGACGCGGGATAAGCTGTACAAGCGAGGACTTGCCCGAGCCGGTAGTGCCGATTATACCCAGGATTTCGCCCGGATTTGCACTGAAGGAAATATTCTCTAAAATATCCTCGTTTCTGCTCTTGTAGTACTTGAAGTACACATTCTTAAACTCTACTCTGCCCTCTTTTACCTCTTTATCCCTGCACTTTGCATTCTCGTCGGTCAAATCCACCTCAGTATTTAACACCTCGCCGATTCGCTTTGACGAAGCAAGTGCACGTGAAAACTGTAAAAACAGCATTGATACCATCATCAGTGACATAAGAATCTGTGTGATATAGGTCGTGAACGCAGTCAGCTCGCCGACGCCCATAAAGCCGTCGATTACGAAGTTTCCGCCTGTCCATACCACAACAAGAGTTGTAACATTCATCGCAAGCGTAACGGAAGGCATTGTTGCAATCACGATACGCATTGCACGGAGGGTGGAGTTCATTAAATCGTCGTTCGCACTTTTGAACTTCTCCTCCTCAAAGCCCTGTCTCACGAAGGATTTTATAACACGCACGTTAGTGATGTTTTCCTGAATACCCGAATTGAGGCTGTCAAGCTTGGTCTGCATAATGCCGAATCTTGGAAACGCAGTTTTTAAAAGCATTGCAATGGTGAATGCCAGCACAGGAATTACCACCACAAGGATAAGTGCAAGCTTGGTATTTATTGAGCAAGCCATAATAATTCCGCCGATAAGCATACCGGGAGAACGCATTGCCATAATAAGGAGCATTCTCGTCATATTTTGCACCTGCGTGATGTCGTTGGTGAGACGTGTCACAAGTGAGCCTGTCGAAAATCTGTCTATATTTTTGAACGAGAAAAGCTGTACCTTTTCAAATACACCCTTACGCAAATCGGCACTGAAATTAACTGCCGCCTTGATTGCGAAATAATGTCCGCCGATACCGCCCGTAATCATAAGTGCGATACACGAAAGCATTATCGCCGCACACGAAAGAATGTAGCGGACTCCGCCGCCCTGTGCCATATCGCCGATTCCGTTATCAATCATAGAAGCCATAATCTTAGGCAACACAATTTCACCGGCAACCTCAGTAAGCATCAGAACAGGACCCAGGATAAAGAACGGAAGATACGGCTTAATGTATTTCCAATATGTTTTCATTAAATTCTCCCTTTCAATAACAATTCGGAATTCGGAAATCGAAATTCGGAATTATTGAAATTTTTCATCCTTTGGATGAAAAATCACTTTCAATTGTGAATTGTGAATTGTGAATTATTGTCTATGGTTTTCCACAAACCTCTTTATCCTCGTAAGTGCCTCTTTGATGCTGTCTATCGAGTACGCATACGAGCAGCGGATGAAGCCCTCGCCGCTTTCGCCGAATGCGTTGCCCGGTACAACGGCAACCTTTTCTTCACGTAAAAGTGTGTTACAGAACTCGTCCGATGTCATACCCGTTGACTTGATGCACGGGAATACGTAAAACGCACCTAACGGCTCGAAGCACGAAAGCCCCATCTCTCTGAAGCCGTCAACTATAACACGTCGTCTGTAATCGTACTGACGTCTCATATCCTCAACGTCCTTGTCACAGTTCCTTAATGCCTCAATCGCCGCATACTGTGCGGTAGTAGGTGCGGACATTATTCCGAACTGATGAATCTTTGTCATAAGCTTTATAATACGCTCCGGTCCTACGGCATAGCCCAGTCTCCAGCCCGTCATTGCATAGGTCTTTGAGAAACCGTTTACAACCACAGTTCTCTCCTTCATTCCGGGAATGCTTGAAAACATCGTATGCTTTTCCGTTCCGTAGCGAAGCTCGCCGTAGATTTCATCTGAAAGCACAAGAATGTCTGTGCCGCGTAAAACCTCGGCAATCGCCTCTAAATCTGCCTTTGACATAACGCCGCCTGTCGGGTTGTTCGGGTACGGTAAAATCAAAAGCTTGGTCTTATCTGTAATTTTTTCCTTTAACTGCTCAGGCAGAAGTCTGAAGCTGTCGCACTCCTTTGTCTCAATCGCAACCGGCACACCGCCTGCCATAATTGTAAGCGGCTTGTAGCACACGAAGCTCGGCTCTACGATTAAAACCTCATCGCCCGGAGTTACTACGCTTCTTATCATTGCGTCAATCGCTTCTGAGCCGCCGACCGTTACCAATACCTCTCTTGCCGGGTCATATTCCACGCCGTATTTTCTATTATTGTAACGGCAGATTTCCTCACGCAGCTCCATAAGTCCGGAATTTGCGGTGTAGTAGGTCTGTCCCTGTTCAAGCGAATAAATTCCTGCCTCACGGATTGACCACGGTGTGTCAAAGTCCGGCTCGCCTACTCCCAGCGAAATTGCGTCCTTCATTTCAGCCGCAATATCAAAGAACTTTCGTATACCTGAGGGCGGAAGCTTATCCACGACGGGCGACACCAATCTGTCTAAATCTATCATAATGTTATTACCTGTCTTGTATCCTTCTCGCTGTGCTTGAATACAATTCCTTCCTCTTTATATTTCTTCAGCACAAAGTGAGTTGCAGTTGAAACCACCGATTCCATCGGTGCAAGCTTCTGTGCAACGAAAAGTGCAATTTCCTTCATGGTCTTGCCTTCAATTGTAACTGCAAGGTCGTATGTGCCTGACATAAGGTAGAGATTTTTAACCTGCGGATACTTGTAAATTCTCTCTGCCACGCGGTCAAAGCCCTCACCCGGATGCGGAGTTATTTTAAGCTCAATCAAAGCGTCCACGATTTCTCTGTCAGTTTTTTCCCAGTTAATAATCGTCTTATAGCCTACGATAACGTTGTTTTTTTCAAGCTCGGCAATTTTTTTATCAACCTCTGCCGCCTCAATGCAAAGCATAGCTGCAATCTTATCACGGTCAATTCTGCCTTTTTCAATATCTAAAAGTCTGAGAAGCTCGCTCATTGTAAAATCACTCCTTATATTTTCTTCAAATGGGTATAAACTCCTATACTATCTTATTATATAACATTTCCTCAGAAATTTCCACACTTTTTTCAAAAAAAATTACACAAATTTCATATTAATTTATTAACATTTTTGAACGAGACAAAAAAGCCGTCAAATCTTTGATTTGACGGGTTGGTATGTAATCGGATTGCGTTTATTGGGAATGTTGTTAATTTAGTTCTTGGGGACGTTGTCCCCTGCTTATTCGGTTTGATTTGTTTGGTTTGTGGTACCCCTACTATCTTTTCTTTCTGCAGCAAAAGAAAAGATAGCAAAAGAAATGCCGTTCAAGAGGGAAATTCCCTCTTGAAAATCTCCCTTGCTGACGCTCGCTCAAAAGAGTGCACCCTCCAAGCGAGATGGAACCATCTGCAGGTTTTAATTAGTTCCTTTGAATTGGCGTGGTGTGAATTTGCAAACACAACCCACAAATTGCAAGATTTAAATTGTAAACATTCTTGCGTCAGCATAATTGTGAATTGTGAATTGAATTCATCCTTTCGCTTCCTCATACACAAAATCTCCACCCTCGGTGGGCATCACGTATAGAAGCAGCTTTGTCATATTCGGCTTTCGTACAATCACTGCATAGCCCTTTTCCGTTTTCTGGACAGGCGAATACACAGCACCCGGATAATTGCTTTCTACATATTTTGCAATCGCTTCGTGCTCTTTTTTGAATTTGTATTTATTGAAAATACCCTTACCTGTAATTGCGGAATACGCTGTGGCACTTACTGCCGTTGCGGCAAATGCCAGCAGCCTTGCACTGCTTTTTTTCATAATCAGCTCTCCTTATGGTATTCGTTGTATACTTCCCTCTTCGGCACTCCTCTGTCCGTTGCAGTCTGCTTTATTGCGTCCTTTGAGCTTATGCCCTTTTCAATATATTTATCCACGTGCTCCGTTACCGAAAGTCCGCTCCACCATAGCTCCTCGCTCTCACTTACGCTTTCCTTCGCACCCTCAATCACAAGCACGTATTCACCTCTGGGATTATTTTCCTCGTAATAGCTCACTGCCTCGCCAAGGCTCATCCGCAGCACCTCCTCGTGCAGCTTGGTCAGCTCACGCACAAGTGCGATTTTTCTGTCCTCGCCAAAGGTCTGCGACATGTCCGCAAGAGTTGCCTTGAGTTTATGCGGTGCTTCATAGAAAATCAATGTGTGTGTATCGTTTTTCACTGCATCAAGATGCTCTTTTCTGCTACGTTTATTTACGGATAAAAATCCCTCAAACGCAAAGCGGCTTGTATCAAGTCCCGAAAGAATAAGTGCGTTTATTCCTGCCACAGGTCCGGGAACTGAGGTGACTGTTATATCATTTTCAATACACAGCTTAACCAGATCCTCACCCGGATCGGAAATCGCAGGCGTACCTGCATCCGACACCTGTGCAACGTTCTTGCCCTCTTTAAGGAGTGATATTATATATTCTCCTTTTGCCCTCTTATTATGCTCGTGATAGCTTGTAAGTGGCTTTGAAATTTCAAAATGATTTAAAAGCTGCACTGTTCTTCTGGTATCCTCCGCCGCAATCAGATCCACCGAGGAAAGCACCTCAACGGCACGTGAGGACATATCACCGAGATTACCTATCGGTGTAGCAACCAGATATAATATTCCGCTCATAGTTTCTCCTTTTTTGTTAAATTTGGGTTTGTAGGGATGTTTAAATTTATGATTGTAGGGGCGAACCGTGTTCGCCCGGGATAACCACCGATATTGGGTGAACGGGCGAACACGGTTCGCCCCTACGTATATCATTGTTTATTTAATGTAAATTTGCAAACATCATTAATTACGCATTGCGCATTGCGAATTACGAATTGTTGGGATTCATCCCAACGATAAACCCAAATTCACCTTCCATATATTACATCAATCTCTTCCGAGTAGCTTCCGTCCTCATTGTACACATACAACGGCTCTGCAAGCTTTAAATCCGCCGCCGCACCTCGTATTCCCTCTACAAGCAACAGATTCGCCGCCTTATTTACCGACGGATGCACCAGCCTTAAGAGCTTCGGCTCAATTTTGTATTCACGCATCAGACATAATACATCCGCAAGCCTTGTGGCACGGTGCACCATATACAGCCTGCCCTTCGGCTTCAGAAGCTGTGCCGATACCGAAATCACGTCCTCTAAGGTGCATTTCACCTCGTGACGTGATATTGTTTTCGTGTCCGTTTCATTAATCAGTCCCGTTCCGCACTTCATATACGGCGGATTGACCGTTATCTTATCAAACGATGCCTTGCCATAGATTGATACCGCATCCTTGAGGTCGCCCTGAGTTATGTAAACCCTGTCCGAAAGCTTATTATAAATCACGCTTCTCTGTGCCATATCACAGATTTCAGGTTGGATTTCAAGTGCATCAAGCCTCGGCGTATCGGTCTTTGCTGAAAGAAGCGTCGGGATTATTCCCGTTCCGGTACACAAATCAAGCGTACGCTTCGACTTTGCATTCTTCGCAAAATCCGAGAGCAGTACGGCATCTATCCCGAATTTGAAGCCGTCCCGCTTCTGCATAAGCATAAGACCTCCGCACTGGAGGTCGTCTATGCATTCATCGTCGTGTATTAAATCAGTTATTTGCTGCATTTTCCACTACCGCAAAGCTTATCTCGCCCTTTGCCGCTACCTGTCCGTCAACAGTAGCCTCAACATTCGCCTTACCCATACCGTGACGGTACATAACGAGCTCTGCTGTTAATGTAAGAGTATCGCCCGGCACTACCTGACGGCGGAACTTGAAGTTGTTGATACCTGTGAACACGCCTAACTTACCCTTGTTTTCCGGCATTGACAGAAGCATAACCGCACCTGCCTGTGCAAGTGCCTCGCAGATAAGTACGCCCGGCATAATCGGGTTACCCGGGAAATGTCCTGTGAACTGCGGCTCGTTTGCAGTTACGTTTTTTATTGCAACTATTCTCTTGCCCTCTTCAAACTCCACTACCTTGTCAATTAATAAAAACGGGTAGCGGTGCGGTAAAATATTCTGAATTTCTACGTTGTCTAAAATTGTTTCCATTGTTATAACCTTTCCCTTTCTTTAACGTCTGAAAGAAATTTTCGCAGATTGCCATTTTGAGAGGCGACGGCGTATATGTATACTCCGAGCCTTGAAAAATGGTGAGATGCGGAAATTTATTCAGACGTTCCTAGTCTCTGATATATGCTTTTTTATGATACGTGTGCATCGGGTCCTCTGCTATGTCGATGTTTTCAAGGGCAATTCCTGCTCCTCTTGCGACACATTCCACCGGATAATCCGCAAGATAACAGCGTACGCCGATTGCTTGCGAAATGCGTTTGTCAAGTCCGCCTATCATTGCACCGCCGCCTGTTAAGAGGATTCCCTCCTCTATTATATCGCCGTGCAGCTCCGGCGGAGTTGCCTCCAGCACCTCACGTATTCTTTCGATTATGTTATACACGTATTCGTCAAACTCGCTTCTTAGCTCATTGGCACTTACCTTCACCTTTTCCGGCAAGCCCGTCAGTACGCTAAGTCCCTTCACCTCGGTGAATTTATCCTCGTCAAGCTCAACCACCGTGCCGATTTCCTTCTTTACTCGCTCTGCACTCTGCGGTCCGATATAAAGATTTTTTGCTCTCTTCATATACTTTACAACCGCCTCGCTGAATTCATCGCCTGCAATTTTCAAAGAACGGCTTGCAACAATTCCCGCAAGGGAAATCACTGCAATATCAGTCGTGCCGCCGCCGATATCTACCACCATCACGCCTCTGGCACCCGAAATATTCTTTCCTGCACCAAGTGCCGCCGCAACGGGCTCTTCAATAATATAGATATCCTTCGCTCCGGCATCTCTTGCCGCCTCAACTACGGCTCTTTGCTCCACGCCCGTTATTCCGCTCGGCACACACATCATAATTCTCGGATGTCCGACTCGGATTGCACGCACCTTCGACAAAAAGCGGCGTATCATCTCCTGCGTGAGCGTGAGATTTGATATAACTCCGTCATTCAAGGGACGCACTGCCCTGATATTGGGCGGAGTTTTACCGAGCATCACAATCGCCTTTTCACCAACCGCCTTCACCTCGTTCGATTCGATATCAACGGCGATAACGGTAGGCTCCTGCAGCACGATGCCCTTATTTTTTATATATACCTGCATAGTGGCAGTGCCAAGGTCTATGCTTATGTCGTTAGAAAACATATGAAGTTCCTTTCGATTACAAATTCCTGCTTTTATTATAACTTATTTTTCACTGTAAAACAATACCTTTTACACGATTTTTAAAAGTTTTTTTGCATTTTCAACAAAAATCAGGCTCTTTTGCATTTCGTTAAGCCCCGATTCGTTTATGAATTTCAACGTCATTTCCGGGCTTTCCCACGGAGAATCCGTCGCAAACAGGATTTTATCCGCACCGTGGGTATTGACTATCCGCACAAATTGCTCCTTATCCATATCAAGGCTTACATATGCCGTATCAAAATTCACCGGTGTGCCGACAAGCCATTTCTCCACCTCGTCCCACACTCTCCAGCCGCCCATATGTGCCGCTATGATATTATCGCCCTTCACCTCATAATCCATAACACGTCTGAGCATTTCGGGCATACAATGCACCGGCGGCTCAATTCCGACATCCCTGCCTGCGTGCAGAGTGACGAGCAAGCCGAGCTTTTCGCACAGCTTCAGTACACGCACCGATTCGGGCGAATCAATATAAAACTGCTGATATTCCGGGTGGAGCTTGATTCCCTTCAATCCCTTCTCGGCGATACCGTAAAGCACCGCTTCCCAGTCCTCCTGCATCGGGTGCAGTGAGCCGAAGGAAAAGAGTCTTTCGTGCTCATTCGTCTGCGCGGCAACTGTATTTATGGTGGTTGTCTGCTTCGGTGCAGTTGCAATCGGCAGTATAACCGAGATATCCACGCCGTGTGTATCCATCGAGGCAAGCAGACCGCTTACTGTTGCATCCGTATAATTCGGTGTATATTTCTTCTCCACACGCATAGTGTTACTCTGCAACACCTCAATAGTGCGTGCGGCAATTTTTTCCGGGAATGTATGTGTATGAAAATCTATAAGCATTTTTTATCCTCCCAATATTATCTCAGACTATATTATACCAAATCCGGACAAATTTCTCAAGTAGGAAAATGGTGTTTTCGGAAAAAAGTTTGCTCCCAAACCAGAACAAAATATGCCGTTCATGTCAACTTGTTGGCAGTTCACGCAAAAACTGTTGATTTTTCGCAAAGAATCTTCTATAATGCAATCACCGAAAAATCAACAGGAGAAAGGGTGAATTTTATGAAGAAAAAACTTATCGCTGCACTTCTTGCAGCTACCGCCTCAGTGCATTTTTGCAGCAACGCATTTGCGGACTTTTTATGTATGCGTGCTTCGGAAAGCACTGCTATCACAACAGATAAAAACGGTGACCTCTGTTACCAAAAAATGCGTGACTCCAAGGGCGAGCTTGTCGCACCGATTATTTCCTCCGATGGCAATACCTATCTGCCGCTTCGCTATATCTGCGATATTTCGGGGCTGACCGATGCGAACAGCCCAACCTCGGAAAATACAAACACGTTCCGCTTTGTTGACAATGGTGACAGCGACTATATCGAATTCAATATAAACGGCACAAAGCATACGCACTCAATCGGCACTCCGTTTACCTACACCGCCGCCGACAACACCACACGCAATGTTGCAATTTACAACCTGCGAGGCACTCTCTATGCACCTATGGGCTATCTCGCCTCACTGACGGGTGCACAGGCATTGTGGGACGGACGGTTTTCACGCATTATGTTCGTCGGTGCGGACATTGACGCAAATGAGTATCTTAACGCCGATAACAGCCTGAGACGTGACAAAGAAATGCGGCTTTCTCACGAGATTTTCAATAATAATCTCACAGGTTCACCGCTTTTTCTTTCTGTCGATGGAATGACAGCTGTAATGCATCAAACCGAAAATATTTTTCGCTCAAACAATACTTACTTTTGGAGCGGTGTTATAGGAGTGCGGGATGGAAAATTAGCAGCTCTTTGCCATAGTATGTTCGGAATTAAAGACCGTATTTACGGAATCTACGGCAAGCCTTACGGAAGATTATTTACGTGCGACGTCACCGGCGGCGATTTCAGGTATTTAACCGAAAAAGACGTATACAACCCAATCGTGGTAAACACTGACCTTGAATACACAATCTATTACTGCGATGCCGACACACGCTCAACACTGCATATGATTCGCGAAAACACAATGGACGATTATGAAATAGAGATAACGGATTTTGAGCATAACAATCTGCTCCCTGAAATAAAGCAGTTTGCCGTAGGACTTAAAAATGTATACTGCCTTGACACGTCGGGCAAATTCCACGTGATTGACCTCGATTTTCCGCTGACGCACGCATCAATCGCAAGGCTTAAAACCCGTCCGCAAATCCACACTCACGCTTCGGACGGCACTGCACTTGATAACATCACGTCAATGAACTATGACCACATCAATGACGTGGTTTACATAACTCAGACAAACGGAGACACTCACCGCATTTATACCTATTCGCCGCTGACACGTCAGTTCAATCTTCTGACGATGCTCGAAGGCGAAATCAGCGGACTTGCTCTGTTCTACGATGCCTCGTATGCAAACCGCCTTGCCGTTATGACGGAGCACGGGATTTATGACGTGAGGACGGAATTTGATAACGGAATGGTACGGATAAAGGAATAGGAAAGGACTGATAATTATGAAAAAGCTTCTGATATTTTTAGTTATTCTCCTGACGTTTACAACAACGCCGACAAACGCACAGAACCTTAATATTGCGGCAATTTGCTATCACAGCGTGACGGACAATCCGTTAACTGTTTCCCGATACCGCATAAGCGATGCGGAGTTCAGTGCCGACCTTGAGCATTTCACGTCGCTGGGCTATACCTTCTTAAAGCCAAGCGAAATGTGGTATGCCGAGCCGGGCAAAAATATGGTGCTGACCTTTGATGACGGCTATGACGATTTCTACGAGGTGGTATTCCCACTGTTAAAGAAGTACAACGCCAAGGCTGTGGTTTACATAATCGGCTCGGAAATTGACAAGGCAGGCTATCTGAAATCGTGGCAGATAAAGGAGCTTGACGAATCGGGGCTTGTGGAGATAGGCAATCACACCACCATTGTGCATAACTATTACTGGAAAAGAGAGGATTATTTAAGAGATGCAATGAAGGTGGAGGAATTTGTAGAGGACGTTAAGAATTGCAGTGCGAGGCTTTACAGAATATTAGGACACGGAACTCAAAGCGTGGCATATCCATACGGGCAGTATACCGAACAGCTTGATAGGATTTTGAGATACAATCTCGGCTATACCACCACATTTTCAACCGAGCACGGCATAGTGCGGACTCAGCAGGATATTTTAAAGCCGATGAAGCGGCTTTACCGCATCCACGGCGACACGCCGCAGGATATTATATGGAGGATTGGGGTTTTGAAATAATTCACAATTCATAATTCACAATTATGCTGGCGCTGAATCGTTTACGTTTCAAATTTGGGTTTGTCGGGATAAATTTGTAAACAGGAATGTAGGGGACGATGCCCTCATCGTCCCGCCATTGTTACGCCGTTGGCGTAACAATGGGCAAATTTGGTATAATTTTGCGGGCTGATGAGGGCATCAGCCCCTACAATCATAAATTTAAACTCCCCAACAAACCCAAATTTAAAAGGGAATGTTTTAAACATTCCCTCAGACTGTAGACAAAATACAGAAAAGTATGGAAAAGCACTTCAATTTGTGATATAATATAAGTATCACAAAGAGAGGTGCTTTTGCTATGTACGAGAAAAGAAACAGAGAAAAAAATCAAGGACAAATT
>JAZQHZ010000203.1:0-2666 GCA_045540855.1 Clostridia bacterium | reverse complement strand
TTTTCTTATTTAATGAGTCTTTAAACTCATTGACAAGAACTCTGCACTGTTTATTTTTCAATGTACAAGGTAGCATCTCCGATGCTGTCTTGTACATTGAAAACGACGGGAATACGTCGTAGACGTATGGACGTCCATTTTTCAATGCTTATTCAGCACCAAATTTGCTTTTGTTTCACTGTCTCAAATCGACAGCTTATTCATTATACTATTTTCCAACAAAAAAGTCAATACTTTTTAAAGAAAAAATTCCGACAAATAATCGGAATTTTTTCTCCGCTTTTTTATATATTGTGACAAACTATTTTCACATATGTTCCAGTTCATCGAAAAACATCTCATAAAAATCGTCCCAGTTATCCGGAGCCTCTACTCCGCCACCGTTCACACTCCTGAGCATCGCCGCACAAAATGCCTCACCCGCAGTCAACAGCTCGTACACAGTGATATTCCTGTATCCCAACTGAGCACATTTTTCACAAAACGCCTTCACTGCATCCGGTGCATTTCTCGTTTCCAACAGCTCACGCCTTAATTTTTCATCATTCCTTGCACGCTCTGTAAGCTGTGCCAATTCAAGCTCGACTGACATTTATTTCCTCCATTAATTTCCCAATTTCCTCACGTGTTGCAAACCCATGCGAAGACGCACTCGCACTGCCGGCACAGATACCCGTTTTAAATGCCTCGCCAACGTCACCGCTCGCCAGATATCCTGCTATAAATCCTGCAACCGCACTGTCCCCGGCACCTGTGGAGTTCACCACCTTACCCTTCGGTGCTTCACTTGTGTATACTCCGTCCGCACTCATCAGCACGCCACCCTTGTCTGCCATCGACACAAATACATTCTGTGCACCCATTTCACGCAAAATCCCTGCACCCTCAACAGCATCTGCATACGTAACAATTTTCCTGCCAAGCACGCCACCAAGCTCGTGATGATTGGGTTTGACCAGAAACGGCTTATGCGAAAGAGTGCTCATCAAAAGCTCACCCTCCGCATCTGCAATCACCTTCACACCCTTGCCCACACGCCGCATTATATCCGCATACATACCCTTGTCCGGTGCATTTCCTGCCAGAACAAGAAAATCTCCGTCACGCACCGCATCAAGCTTTTTATAAAGCAGTGAAATATCAATCTGCGGACCGCGCGCATTTATCTCCGTTTCCACATCCGCCTTGAGCTTGACATTTATCCTCGAATTCCCGTCCGTACGAGCAAAATCCGTCCTGATACCATCCGCCGCAAGCAATCGCTCTATCTCTGCTCCGACAAAGCCGCCCACAAATCCGAGTGCAACACTTTCACAGCCAAGATTTTTAAGCACCCGCGAAACATTTATGCCCTTGCCGCCCGGAATAAGGCTCTCCGATACAGTACGGTTTACTTTGCCTTCACGGTAATTATCCGTATACATAATGTAATCAAGCGATGGATTTAATGTGAGCGTGTAAATCATATCTGCCTCCGTAGGATTTATTTTCTATATTATATCACCATTTTACGACATTTGCAATCAATTTCAATTGACTTATTCATATTTTGGTGATATAATATAGGAAATAATTCACATAAGAGGAGAACCACTATGAAAATATGTCCACATTGCAATTGTAATCTTGAAGATAACAGCGTATTCTGTGCCAACTGCGGAAAACCCGTTCCGGCAGTGCAGGAAAAGCCGCAGCCGAGGATGGCAACAGGAGTTATTATCGGCATACTTGCTACCGTTGCAGTAGTCGCAATAGCAGTAGCAGCCGGGCTTTTCTTCTTCGTGAGCAATGCTCCCGAGCCTACGCCTGCACCCACACCAACTCCCGTAATCATAACTCCCGAGCCGACCGCAACTCCGGTGCCGAGACGAGATTTATATAACCCTGCACTCACCTACAAGAGAGTGAACAGCATCCACTCCTCACACGTTGTGGACGATGCCACTTACGAGGCACTGCGTTCGTACATTTTCGATTTCAACCGTTGCTGTACTACATATATGAACTACGGAAGCGACGAAATCTTCGTATTCCTTCCCGAGGGCACCTCGGCATACAAGAGCCAGACCGGATACAAACGTAATCACCCGACTCTCACTCAGGAATACGACTACATTGATGTAATCAACGCAAGACGTTCTGGAAATTATTACTACGTATGGGTAGCAGAGACCATCACCTCACGTGAGCACGGCGTAAGCAAGACCGCCACCTCGCACTGGGTATATGAGCTTGTAGGTCAGGACAGTTCGTGGTATATCAATGATTATATCCCGGACCCGGCATTTTAATCAGCAAAAACAGAATGTAGCAAAACGATTAAAAATCGTTTTGCTACATTTTTTGTATGTTGTAAATTTGGGTTTATCGTTGGGATGAATCCCAACAATTCGTAATTCGCAATGCGTAATGCGTAATTAATGATGTTTGCAAATTTACATCAAATAAACAATGATAGGTATAGGGGCGAACCGAGTTCGCCCGTTTACCCAATATCGGTGGTTATCCCGGGCGAACACGGTTCCCCCCTACAACCAACATTTCAAACACAACGTCCCGACAAACCCAAATTCAATAAACTATTTTATTCACCCAGAATTTCCCTTCTTATCACACGCATAACCCCATTCTCGTCGTTCGACGGTGCAATATGCTTGCACGCCACC